>CAZXBY010000044.1:0-6465 GCA_964639055.1 Candidatus Woesearchaeota archaeon | reverse complement strand
TCATTTAGGTTCTGGGACTACTTGTGCAGTGGCTCATAAAATGAATAGGCAATACATTGGAATTGAGCAAATGTCATACATTGAAGATTTAGCAGTAAAAAGACTTCAAAACGTTGTAAATGGAGATCAAAGTGGTATTTCAAAATCTGTTGAATGGAAAGGTGGCGGTGATTTTATATACTGTGAATTAGCAAAATGGAATGAAAGTTTTGTAGAGAAAATTCGAGACGCAAAAGATACTACAGAACTTTTGAGAATTTGGGAGGAAATGAAAAACCCCCACAAGTCTTTTCTGAATTACAATGTTGATTTAAAGCAACAGGATGAAGCAATGGATGAATTTAAAGAGCTTTCTCTTGAAAAACAAAAAGAAGTTCTTGTTATGTTACTTGATAAGAATAAGCTTTATGTAAATTTAAGTGAGATTGATGATGTAGATTATAAAATAAGTGATGAGGACAAGGCTAATTCAAATAATTTTTATAACACTAAACTATGAAAATAGAGGCTATTGATTTATTTTGCGGGATTGGAGGTCTTACTTATGGACTTCGACAAGCTAATATTGATGTATTGGCTGGTCTTGATAATGACGAATCATGTGCTTACTCTTATGAAAAAAATAATGATTGTGAGTTCATTGCTGCGGATATTGCCAAATACGATTTTCAAGAAATGAAACATATGTATTCGAAAGATAGCGTAAGGGTTTTAGTTGGATGTGCTCCATGTCAGCCATTTTCTTCTCATACATTTAAAAATAGAAATGAAAATGATGTTCGGTGGAATTTAATTGATTATTTTATAAAGGCGGTTGAAATACTAAACCCACATGTTATTTCAATGGAAAATGTGAGAGGAATAACAAAAGAAGATGTTTTTAAAAATTTTGTAAAAAAATTAGAGAAATTAGAATACAAAGTTGAATATGAAATAGTATATTGCCCTAATTATGGAATACCACAAAACAGAAGTCGTCTTGTATTGCTCGCCTCAAAATTAGGAAAAATAGATATACCAAAAAAAACTCATTCTAAAGGAAATTATGTAACCGTTGGTGATGTTATAAAACGTCTGCCAAAAATAAAAGCAGGTGGTGTTAATCGTAAAGACCCTGTTCATCGAGCAAAAAACCTATCTCCTTTAAATATAGAAAGGATAAAACAATCAAAACCAAAAGGAACATGGCGAGATTGGGATGAGGAATTACTCCTTGAGTGCTATAAAAAGAAAAGTGGTCAAACATATACATCTGTTTACGGACGAATGTGTTGGAAAGACGTATCTCCCACAATCACAACTCAGTTTTTCAATTATGGATCAGGGCGATTTGGTCATCCAAGGCAGGATCGAGGACTTTCAATTCGAGAGGGAGCATTGTTGCAAACTTTTCCTGAAGATTACGATTTTGGAGAAGATGTTTCTATGACAAAAACAGGTCGCCACATAGGGAATGCTGTCCCCCCTAGACTTGGATTTGTAATAGGAAAAACCATTCAAGAACATATTAAAACTCAATATGAATATGCAAAATAATGATCAATTTTCGTTTAATATTTCGCTAAGTGTTCTCAATCACTTAGGGCGGAATCTTTACAGGAGCTTTGTTACCGTACTTGGAGAAGCTATTTCCAACGCATGGGATGCTGACGCAGAGAATGTGTGGATTCATATTGATAAAGAAAAAAACAGCTTTACCATCAAAGATGATGGCTTGGGAATGTCAAAAGATGACTTTCAAGGTAAATTTTTAAAAATAGGATATTCAAAAAGAAAAGAGGGTTCTCAATCTGCAAAGAATCGTCCATACATAGGAAGAAAAGGCATTGGTAAGTTGGCTCTTTTATCTTGTGCTAAGAAAATCAGCATAACGTCTAAAATAAAAGATGGTGACTATGTCGGAGGGGTTATTGATAATTCAGGACTTGATCAAGCAATAACAGATGATTTAACCCCCCAAGATTATCCATTGGGAATAAATGATGACACTGTTTTTGATCAGTACAAGACAGGTCATGAACATGGTACGATTATTCATTTTGAAGAGTTTAATGATGGTGTGAAAAATAGCCTAGACTATTTAAAAAAGCTGATAGCGTTGTATTTTCGATTTTCTTTAATAGATGAAAGTTTTAATATATTTCTTAATAATGAAAAAATAACACAAGATTGCCTAAGCGATCTTGCATTAAAAACCGAGTTTTTGTGGGAAATTAATGAACAAACAGACTCATATAAAGAAAAACTTACAAAACTTAAAGAAAGTAAACAATTAACATTTAATGGCGGTAGCATAAAAGGATTTATTGCATCAGTTGAAAAGCCTAGAGATTTAAAAGTGATAAGTACTGATGAACGAGTAAGTATCGATTTATTTGTAAATGGAAGATTGCGAGAAAAGGACATTCTAAAGCACATGCCTTCTGCGAGAATTGCAGAAAGTTATCTTTATGGACAGATCCATTTTGACGAATTAGATGGAGATGAAACAGATAGATTCACTAGTAGTAGAGAAGGAATTATTGCAGATGACCCTAAATATAAAACTTTTTTAAGTGATCTTAAAAAGAATGTTGTATCGGTAGTTATTGAGGATTGGGATAAATGGAGAATCCAAAATAGAGAAGATGGTGATTCAGAAAATGAAAGTATCCCAAAAAAAGAAAGAAAATCCAGAGAGCTTTTCAATGCAGTTTCTGCAGAATACTCTCCGCCCGAAAGCTCTCCCAATAAGACTGAAATTGATTCTTGGGTAGATAACTTAGGTGAAGATGCTCAGTACAATTTTGCATCCTATGCTGAATGTTTTATTTCGGAGAATCTCATAAGACGGTTTATAAAAGAAAAAAAGATTTCTCTATCTACAGAAGCTGAGGGAGAAATAAGTAAATGGAAAAGGGTAGAAACAGATAGCAAAAACAAGGGAAATATAAGTATAGATATACGAAGCACAGATGATGATTTAAGTTATTTATCTATGAATGACCTTGCTTATTTGGTAGATAAAAAAGACCCCGTAAAAGAAGCTTGCCTTGCAAGAGATGCTAACGAATATAAGCCGATTAGAGATGCCTTGGCACATACTTCACTTTTAACAAACGTAGCAAAAAATAAATTAAATAGTGTATACGAAAACTTAAAAGGTCGACTAAAAACACTGCTCTTTGATGACTCTTCTGAAAGTAAATAACAATATATTATGACTCAATTTCTTTACGAAAAACTAGACTCGGCATCAGAAATGGGATTCCTGAATAAGGACGTACCTGATTTTGTGCTTGATAACTTAAATCCTGTATTCACAGTACGCCCCTACCAAATAGAAGCCTTTGCTCGGTTCTTTTACTATTTTGAAAGCTATCCTAATAAAGAAATCCCTATCCATCTTCTTTTTAACATGGCAACTGGGAGCGGAAAAACTCTTATTATGGCAGGGCTTATTCTGGATCTTTACAGCAAAGGATATCGTAATTTTCTCTTTTTCGTGAATTCAAATAATATTATTGAAAAGACGAAGGATAATTTTCTGGGTAAAAATTCTTCAAAGTATTTGTTCAACAAAAAAATAATATCTGAAGGGCAAATGGTTAATATTGAACAGGTGGATAATTTTGAAGATGCAAATCCTCAAAATATCAATATTTGCTTTACTACAATTCAAAAACTTCATACTGACCTTCATAATGAAAAAGAAAATGCTATTACTTTTGAGGATTTTAAAAAACAAAAAATAGTCCTACTTGCCGACGAGGCTCATCACGGACAAGCAAAAACAAAAAATAAAACATTAACTGAGGCAATGGAAAAACCTAGTTGGGAGAATACTGTTGAAAAAATTCTTGATCAAAATCAGGAAAATATTTTACTGGAATTCACTGCCACATTGGATTTTCTTAACAAAAATATTGTAGAGAAATATCAGCCTAAAATAGTATATCGCTATGACCTAAAGGAGTTTCGTAATGAAGGATACTCTAAAGACGTGAATATTTTACAGTCAGATTTTGAGGAGAAGGAAAGAATTTTACAGGCAATTATATTAAATCAGTATCGTCAAGAAGTAGCAGGAAAATATGGAATAAATCTAAAGCCTGTAATCCTTTTTAAAGCTCAAAAAACCATTGCAGAATCAAAAGAAAATCAAAATAAATTTGAAGCACTCATTGAGAACCTAGAAGAAGGTGATATCAATAAAATTCAGAAAAAATCAGGAGTAAAAATTATACAAAAAGCCTTTTCTTTTTTTGAAGTAAATAAAATTACTGCCACTATTTTAGTTAAAAAACTAAAAAGTAGTTTTGCAAAAAATAAATGCCTGAACGTAAACGAGGAGAATCTTGATAAAAAATCTTTAAAAAATCAGGACAGACAAGAATTAATCAGCCAGCAACACATTCTCAACTCGCTTGAAGATAAAAATAATCAAATTCGAGCAATTTTTGCTGTGCAGAAACTCAACGAGGGGTGGGACGTATTAAACCTTTTTGATATTGTAAGGTTGTACACCGCACGAGATGGAGACTGGAGAAATTCAGAATATAAAGCAGGTAAAACTACTATTTCGGAGGCACAATTAATAGGTCGTGGAGCAAGATATTTCCCATTCTTTACTGATGAGGAGGATCAAAAATATATGCGTAAATTTGATGAAGATCTTGGAAATGATTTAAGGGTTTTAGAAGAACTTCACTATCACAGTGTAAACGACGTGAAGTATATTACTGAGATAACAAAAGCACTTCAAAAAGAAGGCTTAATAGATGAAAATCGAATTGAATTAGAATTAAATCTCAAGGAAGAATTTAAGCAAACAGATTTTTATCATACTGGAATCGTATACGCAAATAAGCAAATAAAAAATACTTACGAAAAAGTCCGTTCGTTTGCAGATTTAGGAGTAAATAAAAAGAATTACACCCATTCTCTACATTCAGGAGTTGGAGATGATAAAGCGGTATTTCATGAGAGTGGTTTTGAATCAAAAAGTCAGCCTCAAATGACAGCAAAAGATTTTTCCTTGAAAAAAATATCTTCGCATGTGGTGCGTTCGGCACTTGCAAGAAATAATTTCTATCAATTCAATCACCTTAGAAAACATTTTCCAAATCTAACCTCACTTAATGATTTTATCGAAAAAGACGAGTATTTAGCAGGATTAGAAGTTACTCTCAAAGGAACAGAAAATGCAATTGAAAAAAGTGGCAATACTGATTTTTTTGAAGCTATCATTGGATTACTTGGAGTGATGGAAAGTGAGATTAAGCAAAATCTCACAGAACATAAAGGAACAGAGGAATTTTATCCTTCAAATGTAAGTATAATTTTTGTAGATAAAGTTCTTAAAATGCAAAAAGATAGTACAAAGACTGATGGGCAGAAAGAGTTTGTAAGTAGCCGACCTTGGTATGTCTTTAATGCAAACTATGGAACAAGTGAAGAAAGAAAATTCGTAGAAATGATGGATCGTCAAATGCAGGAGCTTTCGAAGGAATATTCTGAAGTTTATTTAATTCGAAATGAGTTACATTTTAAAATTTATAATTTTAAAGATGGACAAGCCTTTGCTCCTGATTTTGTACTTTTCTTAAAACAAAAAAATGGAGAAAAATTAACCTATCAGATTTTTATTGAGCCAAAGGGGAAACATTTAGAAGAAGTTGATAAATGGAAAGAAGAATTTTTATCAGAGATTAAAGATAAATTCTCATCAAAAACACTTACTTTTAACGATACAAAGAAATATCGAATTACAGGAGTGCCATTTTATAATTATGAAAGTGAGAATGAATTCAAGGAAGCTTTACGCTCTAGTATCTAAAAATTATGCACACAACAATCACAAAATCTGACTTCCTAAAATACCTGCAATGCCCAGCATATTTTTGGTTTTGGAAGAAAAAACCTGAGGTTCTAACAAATATGGAACTCAATGAGTTTGATAAAGAATTAGTCAAAAACGGACAGGAGGTTGAGAGATGGGCAAGAAAGCTCTTCCCGAGTGGTGTTTTAGTAGAAAGCAGACAATCGCAGGCTGTAGTAGATACAAAACAGTTTCTCGATGAAGGGAAAAGGGTTGTTTTCCAAGCTACTTTTGAAACTGAAGGACTATATGTGATGGTAGATGTTTTGGAATGGGATAAGGAAAACCAATATTGGATTATAAATGAGGTGAAAGGCTCAACAATGAAGGAGAAAAAGAAGAATGAACACCTTTATGATGCCGCATTTCAACGTATTGTTTTAGAAAAAGCAGGTTTTAGTGTCGGAAAGGTAAATCTTATTGAACTCAATAAGGACTTTGTGAAGCATGGGAAAATTAGCCCAGTAGAACTGTTGCAAGTTGCGGATATTACAGAGGAAGCAAAAGAATTGGAATCAGAGATTCTTCTAATGATTGATGACATGAAAAGGCTCTTGTCTAAAGAAAGAGAGCCTGTGCCATGTGATTGTATTTATGAATCAAGA
>CAZXBY010000043.1:0-6561 GCA_964639055.1 Candidatus Woesearchaeota archaeon | reverse complement strand
AATGGGTGTTTTGAAAAATATTGCTGAAAAAGAAAAAGATGTTGATAAAAATTATAAAATCGCGTTTAATTCTTTTGGAGATTTTTCACTTGGTGTTATGTTTATTTATTATATAAAGAAGGGTGGGGACATATTAAAAATTCAGAATGATGTTAATTTGAAGATTCTTAAAGAATTTAATAAAAATGGGATTAATATGGCATTCCCTACTCAAACGATTGAATTGAAGAAATAGTTTGTTAGATTTTCGATTTGTTAATAGTAGATTTTATATAGATTTTATATTTTATTATTATATGTTAGATTATTTTTTTGATCACTTGGGTTTAATTGTTTGGGTTTTTTTAATTGTGATTTCTGCGATTGATTTGTCTAATAAAAAAATTAAGAGGTCATTTAAGGAGGTTTTGTTGGGTATTGGTATTGTTGGAGTTCTTCTCGATTCGTTTTTACTTATGTTTGATTTCTTTTTGAATTTTAGAGGTGGATGGATGTTTGATGTTTTGGGGTTAGTTGTTTTTCCTTTTATTATTTTTATTGCTTATCGGGATTTAAAGGATAATAAAATAAAAAGATGGATGTGGACTAAATGGGTTTTGATTATTATGGGGATTGGTGGGTTGTTTGCTGATTTGTTCGTGTTGTCTTATTATTTGTTATAGGAAAAAGTTATATACGCTTATTTCTAATATTTTTTATGGTTACAATTGAAGGGAAAGGATTTGTTTTGAGGGAATGGACTGAATCTGATGCCGAGGCTTTGTCTTAGTTGCTAATAATAAAAAGATTGCCCAGAATATGAATGGAAATTTTCCATTTCCTTATACTCTTGAAGAAGCAAAGAATTGGGTAGAGAGAGCTAGAGGGGAAGAAAAGATTAAATCTAATTTTGCAATTATTGTTGATGGGAAGCTTGTTGGTGGTATTGGTTTTGATTTACTTGAAGGAGAAAAAGAGGGAGTTGCAAGTGGTGGATATTGGCTTGGTGAGGAATTTTGGGGAAGAGGTATTGCGACAAAAGCATGGAAGCTAATTGCTGATTATGCTTTTAATAATTTTGATATTCGTAGAATTCAGGCGAGTGCATATTCTTGGAATCTTGCTTCAGCTAGGGTTCAGGAAAAATGTGGATTTGTGAAAGAAGGTTGTTTAAGGCAGGTGGTTAAGAGATTTGATAGAGTAGGTGACGAGTTTAAGTATGGTTTGTTGAGGGAAGATTGGGAGAAGTTGTGATTTTTTTGAAAAGATTTATAATCTTATTTTTGTTTTGAAGTGTATGGTTGAGAAAAAAAAAGGGAATCCGATTTGGAATATTTTTAAGACTGAATGGGGTTCATTAGAAGATAGGAAGGGAACCTTTGTTTTGTATATGATTTTATTTACTTTGTCTAGTTTGATTGCTCTCGCATTTCCTTATGTTATTGGTTCGATTTTTAATTCAATTCAAAATATTATTTCTTCTAAAGAAGAACTTTATTATTTAATGTTTAAGATTACTTGGTTGCTTGGATTGACTATTCTAATTTGGATTTTCCATGGGTCTGGAAGATATCTTGAACAGATGACAGGATTTCAGGTTACAAGGAATTTTGTTAATTCTAAGATGAAAAAGGTTTTGACGCTTCCGATTAAGTGGCATAAGAATAATCATTCTGGTGATACTATTGATAAGATTAATAAGTCCTCGGGGTCACTTGATGATTTTGCAAAATATATAACATATCAAATTGTTTCGGCTGTGATTAGTTTTGTGGGGTCGCTTGTGATTTTGTGTTTTATTGATTGGAAGATAGGTTTTTTTGCAATGATTTATTCCTTTGTTATTATTTTTCTTATTTCTAGAATAGATAAAAAACTTAGTGATAAGTATGAGGAGGTTAATCGTATTGGGAATAAAAAGTCTGCTGCGATATTTGATTATCTCTCTAATATTGTTACGGTTTTGACTTTGAAGTTAAAGAGTGTTGTTTTAAGGGAAGTTGATAAGAAACAAATGGCTAGTCATAAGGTTTTTCGTGAGAGTGTTATTTTAAATGAGGTTAAATGGGCTTTTTCAAATATTTCAATTGAGATAATGATTGTTGTAGCATTAATTTATCGAGCTTATACTGAGTTTTCCTCAACTGGAATAATTTTAATAGGAACGCTTTATATGGTTTATATTTATCTATATAATGTTGGGCATACATTCTATAGTTTTGCACAATTATATGGTAGTTTGATTAGGATTAATGCGGGTATTGAAAATGCTAAGTCTATTGATTCTGCTTATGCTGGTGTTAAAAAAAGAGATAATTCTGTGCTTCCAAAGGATTGGAAAGAGATAGAGCTAAGGCATGCATCGTTTAGTTATGATCTTAAGGGAGATATGATTCATTTAGATGATACTGACTTTTCTTTCAAGAGAGGGCAAAAGATTGCTCTTGTTGGTGAGAGTGGGAGCGGGAAGAGTACCATTTTATCATTGATTCGAGGGCTTTATGATTTGGATAAAGGTGAGGTTTATTGTGATAATAAGAAGTTGGTTAATGGAGTTTATGGTTTAGTGGACAATGTTACATTAATTCCGCAGGATCCTGAAATTTTCAATGATACGTTCAGGTATAATATTACGCTTGGCCTTACGACTTTAAAAGAAGATGTTAGTCGGGTTGTTTCTATGGCGCAATTGAGGAGTGTTGTGCGAGGACTTCCAAAGGGGTTAAAGACGAATATTATGGAGAGGGGTGTTAGCTTGAGTGGTGGTGAGAAGCAGAGGCTTGCTCTTGCTCGGGGACTTTTATTTGCAAAAGATAGTGACATTTTGCTTCTTGACGAGCCAACTAGTAGTGTTGACAGTTTGAACGAAATAAAGATTCATGACAGTGTTTTTCGTGAATTTAAAGAGAAAACTATTATTTCGTCGATTCATAGACTTCATTTACTTGATAGGTTTGATTATATCTATTTATTCAGTAAAGGGAAGGTTGTTGGAAAAGGGACGTTTGAAGAACTTAAAAATAATCGTAGGTTTGATAAGATTTGGAGAAAGTATAATAGAGAAAAGTTGAGTGATAAAAGACTTCTTAAAAAAGATAAAAAATGATTAAAGTAATTCTTTCAAATCTTCTTTGTCCCAACTAATTATGTTAAAGATTTCTTTTTCTAATTCTTTGATTTTTGTTCTTAATCTAATTGCTTCTTCGAATTCTAAATTATCGGCTGCGATTTCCATTTTCTTTTGTAGCTCAATTAATAGATTTGGTATTTCTTTCTTGGGTATATGTTTTGTTGAAATTATTTCTATTTCTTTTTCTTTTATTGGTTTTTTTATTGTTTTTGGAGTGATTTTGTGCTTTTTGTTGAAGGCTTATTGAATCTCTCGTCTTCTGTTTGTTTCTTCTAATGCTCTTTTTATTGATTTTGTTATTACATCTGCATACATGATTACGTAGGCGTCGGAATTTCTTGCGGCTCGACCTATTGTTTGGATTAAGGATTTGTCGTTTCGTAAGAAACCTTCTTTATCTGCGTCTAGTATTCCAACGAAGCCGACTTCAGGGATGTCTAATCCCTCTCTTAATAAATTAATTCCGACTAGTACATCAAATTCTCCTAATCTAAGTTGTCTTATTATTTCTGTTCGTTCTAGGGTGTCTATTTCGGAATGAAGGTATCTTGTTTTTATTCCTTGTTCGGCTAGGTAGTCTGTAAGTTCCTCGGCTAATTTTTTTGTTAGTGTTGTTAGTAGAACTCGGTTTTTGTTTTGAATAGCTTTTTTGATTTGGTCTTTTACGTCTTGAATTTGGTTTTTTAATGGTCTGATTTCAACTTTTGGGTCGATTAGTCCGGTTGGTCTAATTATTTGTTCGACGACTTTGTAGCTTTTCATTAATTCGTATTCAGAAGGAGTTGCTGAAACAAAGATTGTCTGGAATTTGGTTTCCATTATTTTTTCAAATTCGTTGAATTTTAGTGGACGGTTATCGTAAGCGCTTGGGAGTCTGAAACCATAATCTATTAGGTTTTTCTTTCTTGCTTTGTCTCCTTTATACATTCCGTGTGATTGGGGGATTGTTTGATGACTTTCATCTATTACAATTAGAGAATCTTTTGGGAAATAATCTAATAAGCAAAATGGTCGTTCTCCTTCTTTTCTGTTGTCAAAGTGTCTGGAGTAGTTTTCAATTCCTTTGCAATATCCTGTTTCTTTTATCATTTCTAGGTCATAGAGTGTTTTTTGCTTTAATTTATGAGCTTCTAGCATTTCCATTGATGGTAGGATTTCATTTAGTTCTTGTTCTATTGATTCTAATACGGGAGTTAATTTCTCTTCTGCTATCATAAAATGTTTTGCCGGGTATACCATGAAGTTAGAATAGTCTTTAATTTTTTCAAGGGTTATTTTGTCAAGTTTTGTTATCTTTTCAATTTGGTTGTCCCAGATTTCAATTCTTATTATATTGTTGTGGTCTGCTGGGATGAAATCTATTGTGTCTCCTTTACTTCTGAATTTTCCTGCTTGTAGTTCTGTATCATTTCTTTTATATTGTGATTCTACTAGTTTTTTGATTATTTCTTTTTTTTTGATTTTTTTTCCTGTACTTATGTTGAATCTAAATTCTTCAAAAGTCTCTGGGTTCCCAAGACCGTAAATACAAGAAATACTTGCTACGACTATTGTGTCTTTTCGTGAAAGAAGAGATGCTGTAGCCGAAAGCCTTAACTGGTCGAGTTTTGGGTTGATTGCAGAATCTTTTTCTATATATTGGTCTGTTGCTGGGAGATAACTTTCTGGTTGGTAATAATCATAATATGAAACGAAATATTCAACTCGGTTATTTGGAAAGAAGGTTTTTAGCTCTTCATAGAGTTGAGCGGCTAGGGTTTTATTGTGGGCGATTACTAGGGTTGGTTTTTGTATGTTTTGTATTACGTTTGCTATTGTAAAGGTTTTTCCGGAACCTGTAACGCCTAGGAGAGTTTGAAATTTTGAATGGTTATTGAGACCTTCGGTTAAGAGTTTTATTGCTTCGGGTTGTGAGCCAAATGGTTTAAAGGGGGAGTGTAGTTCGAACTTATTCATAAAAATAAATAATGAATGGGGTTTAAAGGGGTTTTGGGGGATGGGGGTGTTTTGATAATGTTTTTTACTTAAACTTTGCGTTCTATTAAGTAAGGTGCCAAGATTTAAGTTAAAAAAATAAGTAAGAGGGAAATTATAAGGGGCCATGTTTCAGGCCCCGCGCAGAACCGGAGTCCTACAAAAATGTAAGAAAATAGGGGCTTTTAAAGTTTTTGATTGGATTATATTGTACCTTAATTGGTCTTATTAAAAGGTTTTAAATATTTAAAATTGGAGTAAATTATTGTGGGTGTTATGTAAAAACATAAAGATAGATTACATAAATCTTTATAATGTTGTTTTTTACTATAATTTTATGTCAGATACATTGGAAGGTGCTGTGTATGAAGTCAGTGATTTAGATCCTAATTGGACTAGTTTAGTTGCTACGGAAAGGCTTCATGGCGATTGTTTACAGGTTCGTTTTAGTTATACTTCTAAACCAGAACCAAATTATGGTGTTGAAATTATTGAAATTAAAGGTGGTAATTGGGTTAATCATAATTATCTTATGAGTGAAGGTGGTATTGTAAAAACTGGAATTGCAAAAAGTGTAACTAGTGGTTCAACAAATATTCAGGAAAATCCTTATGATGTTTCTTATCTTTTGAAGATGAGACCTAAACTTGAAAAAATGTTAAGTGGTATTAATGTAGCTCCTGAGTTAACTTTTGATCATCCTCTATTTGGGGATTTGTCTTTTGGTGAAACTATTTGATTTCTTTTTTTCTTAGTAATCTGTTATAATTAATTGCAAAACGATGTGCCTCGTCTCTTATTTGTTGTAATAACAATCTTGCTTTGTTTTTTGGTGGAAGTTTGATTGCTTCTAATTGTCCTGGTAAGTGGATTTCTTCAAATTCTTTTGCTAAAGAAATGATTGGGATTTTTAGGTTAAGTTCTTTTAATATTTTTAAGCTTGAATTTAATTGTCCTTTTCCACCATCAACAACTATTAAATTTGGGAATTTTTCTTTATTGAGTTTTAATTTAGTGTATCTTCTTCTTACAACTTCTTCCATTGATGCATAATCGTCGTTTTTAGTTACAGTTTTTAATTTATATCTTCTGTAATTGTTTTTGTATGGTTTTGCGTTTTTGAATTGAACCATTGACGCAACGATATTAGTTCCTGAGAGGTGGGAGATGTCAAAGCATTCAATTACAGATGGGGTTTCTTGAAGGTTTATTGTTTTTTGAAGGGTTTCTAATTTTTCGATGTCGTCGAATAATGATGTTTCTATATTTTTTTTGACTAAATCTAATAATTCTTTTTTTTCTCCTTGTTTTGGAATTATTAATTGGACCTTTTTCTTTTTCTTTTGTGTAAGGTAATCTTCTATTGAAGAGTTTGTCGCTTGAGGGACGATTATCTCTGAAGGGATAGGGTTATCGGCATAATATTGAACAATAAACTCTTCAAGAAAGTCTGTTGAGTTCTCGAAAATGAATTCTTG
>CAZXBY010000042.1:0-6591 GCA_964639055.1 Candidatus Woesearchaeota archaeon | reverse complement strand
AGTTGTTCCCAGTTAAGTTAAATTTATAAACAATATTTTGGATATTCAACTATGGGATTACGTGAACTATTACACAACCTACCAGAAGTAAGAGCTCCAACCGAAAAGAAAGTTGGCTTCAATACAGCTCTTAAATGGACATTAATAATCTTAGTTCTATTTTTCATTCTTTCAAACATTCCATTGTTTGGAATAAGTGGTAATGCATTAAGCCGATTTGAATACTTAGCAATCATGTTAGGAACAAATTTTGGTTCAATAATTTCTTTAGGTATTGGTCCAATCGTAATGGCATCCATTATTTTACAATTATTAGTTGGAGCCCAAATATTAACAATTGATATGAACACTGACGAAGGAAAAAAGTTTTTCCAAGCATTACAAAAGATCTTGACATTTGCATTTATCTTGTTTGAAGCAATGGTATATGTTCTAATGGGAGGAATCCCAGCTATAGTAGGAGCAATTCATATATTTGGAATTCCAATTCCATATGTTTTATTAGTAATATTTCAATTATGTGTCGGTGGCTTACTAATAGTTTTTATGGACGAAGTAATTCAAAAATGGGGAATAGGGAGTGGTGTTAGTTTATTCATCGCAGCAGGAATAGGAAGTAGACTATTCAGTCAATTATTTCAATTTATTGGACCAAGCGGAATAATCGAGCCAGTAGGAAAAGTATGGACATTTGTGATATCAATAATAGCAGGAGATTCAATAGGCGCAATGTTAGCAATGGTCCCAATATTAGTGACAGTTGCTCTTTTTTTTATAGTAGTTTTTGCTCAAAGTCTGAAAGTAGAGGTCCCATTATCTTATGACAGGTTAAGAGGTTATGGAATAAAATGGCCGTTACAATTCTTTTATGCAGGTGTAATTCCGGTAATTTTAGTTTCAGCACTAACGGCTAACCTTCAACTGTTTGCAGGTCTTCTAGAAAATTGGTTAGGGCATTCAACATTATTAGGAACATTCTCAAATGGGCAAGCAGTTGCTGGATTCGCTTTCTGGATAGGCTCAACTCACATATTAAATTCAATAATTACAAACAGCTTTAGATGGGAAATTTTAGCCCAATCAATAGGCCATATATTATTTTACGTTATATTCTCAGTTCTCTTTTCGTTTTTCTGGGTAACAACATCTGGAATGGATGCAAGAAGCCAAGCAGAGAAAATAATGAAAAGTGGAATGAGTATTCCAGGCTTTAGAAAAGACGAAAGAGTTTTAGAAAGTATTTTGAAAAGATATGTCGGACCACTAACAATTATGGGTGGTGCTGCAATTGGTTTATTAGCAAGCGTAGCTGATCTTTTAGGTGCATTAGTAGGTGGAACAGCAATACTTTTAGCAATCATGATAATTTATCAATTATATCAAAACATTGCACAGAAATATGCAGTAGATATGAATCCTGCATTAAGGAACTTCTTCGGAAGTTAAAGCTCTCATTTTGAATAATCTCGTTATGAAATTTTCTAATAATGGCTTTGCTACTATTCAGAAAGTATAATTATTTTTTCGCCAACCTTTTTTTACCTCAGAGAGGTACGCCTTTGGCGTTAAAAAAGAGTTGCAATCAATCATGATAATTTATCAATTATATCAAAACATTGCACAGAAATATGCAGTAGATATGAATCCTGCATTAAGGAACTTCTTCGGGAGTTAATTCCCCAAACTTTAAAAACTAAATCATCATAAATAATAAAAGGTGATAAAAAATTTCTAAAAAGAAATTAGCCATAATAAAAAAATGACATCAAATAAAAATCAGCATACTGGAGTATTATTCTTAGGAATGATTTTTTTACTGTTAATTATGTTTTATTTGCCACAATATGCCCCAAAATTAATACATAAATTGAATGAATATCCCTGTTTTATCATATTAGTAAATTTTGCAATAAATTTACCCTATATTGCTTTATTTGTATTCAGTGCAATCATTACATTTTTCTCAACACTTTTAATGAAGTATCTTACAGACCAAGAACATCTAAAGTCATTGAAGAAAAGACAAAAAGAATTACAAAAAGAGATTAGAGAACATCAAAAAAAAGGTGAATTCACAAAACTTGAAGAATTAAATAAAGAAGTTTTAGAAATATCAATGTCGATGATGAAAGCATCATTTAGTATTAAACAATTAGTAATAACGATTGTTCCATTCTTTCTATTGTTTTTCTGGCTTAAAGAAATATTTATGGGAACTATAGGTTGGAGCTTCTGGAAATTCTTTTTAATATATATTCTGTTCTCAATTATAACAAGTACAATTTATAGAAAAATTTTAAAGATGGCATGAATAATTTTGTAAATATTTTATTTACATGAGTTTCTTGTTTTTTTATACAATCCCAAAAGAATGATTATTGTCTCACTTTATCTTAATTATAATAATTGACATGATTCCACGAAGAAATATCAATTCATAAATATTAGACAAAAGAGGAGAAAAAATAATAAGGACGCTCTACTCGAAAAAGAAAATCAACTTAATTTTTTCATATCTTTTAATTTTTGTTCTGCTTTTTTAACAAAAGTCTTAGGGCCAAGAATCCCAAACTCAGAAATAACGCCACTTAGTAATTTGTAATTAACCTTGTCAAATGCAGGATAAAAGACTTCAATATTTTTTTTCCTTTCATCCCATACTTCTTTCCCACTTCTTCTTTCAATCTTAACTTTATCCGTAATTTTCATTGAAACTCCACACGTATATCTGGGAATACTATGCTCCTTGGCAATCTTACACAAAACATTAGTTCCAATTTTGTTATAAACAGATGTTTTAGTAAAAGCATCCGCACCAAACAATAGTAAATCACATTTTTTTAAAATCTGCTCCATTGCCAAGTCAGGTGCAACAATTATTTTAATTCCAATTTTTTCTAAATCTCTTGCCGTCATCCTCCCCTGCAATGCAGGCTCAACTTCTGTTGTGTAGACAACAAATTTCCTTTTCCTTCTTTTAGCTTCCTTTAAGATATCAATAACTGTTGATGAATGACAGTGAGTATAAACATTCATATCGCCTTTAATCAATTCACCTCCAAACTTAGAAATCAAACAATGAGAATTTGAAAGTTCCTTCAAAAAAACCTTAGCACAATCCTTCTTATTCTCAGCAGCAAGCAATATTTTAATAGCATTTTGTAACAAAGGTTCCGTAGCTCTTATGCTAACTATTTTTTTAGCATTCGCTCTAGTTGGATTCAGCAAAAATGCTCGAATCCCAGCCCTCGCAACATTCTCCGCTCCCTGAATCTTTATAGATCGAATATCAGAAATAATTTTATCAGCACGTTTAACAATATCACTCTTCATCAAAATATCAATTAATCTATCTATAAAAACATTTTGAAATAAATTATAGTCACAAATCCAAAATAATACCTCAAATTTAAAACAAATTAAACAATTCAATTTATTCCACCAAAAAATCATAAAATATTGAGTACTGTCTTCTAATCCATAAGTCAGTAAAGGACTTTGTACAAAATTTTTGACACAGACATATTTAAATAACCTTTTGACTTATCTAATAATGGTGAACAAAGAATGATTGAAATGTTTATAAAACCCAAAAGAGCCGAAAGAAGACCATGGGAAATGTTTTTCGTCGGATTATTTTATGCAAGTTTATCATTGTTGTTAGTAACATATGTGTTCAGAGGAGATGATATACTCAAAGAAGGTTCCGGATTATTACTAGTCATATTTACAGTGATGTGTTGCCTTCCATTTGTATACTATATAATAAAGTTAGAAGAAGGTAAAGACATTGAAATAGATGATTCAGGAAAATTAATCAAAGAACATAGTAAAGCAATTCGTGCTCTTATGTGGCTATTTCTTGGATTCGTAGTAGCTTTTGCATTTTGGTATATAATTTTGCCCGATGTCGCAGGTCAAAATTTCAATTTTCAAATACGAACATTTTGTGCAATCAATAACCCAAGTAATTACGATTTTTGCGTAGAAACCTATGGCGCAAGCAAATTAACCGCTTCAGCAACAAGCTCTCG
This sequence comes from Candidatus Woesearchaeota archaeon, assembly GCA_964639055.1. GTDB lineage: Archaea > Nanobdellota > Nanobdellia > Pacearchaeales > GW2011-AR1 > JAGVXH01. Next base: position 2,557 of record CAZXBY010000042.1, on the reverse strand, counting down.
AGTATTTCTAAGTATCTTTTCAAATAATATATCTGTATTAATATTTACGATAATATTTTCATTAGTGTTCGGCGCTGGTGCCATTTTTATATTAGTTTGGAACGCAAGTGTGATTGCCGCCGCCATGGGAATATTTGCAAGAGCAGATATGGCTCAGCTTCCTATAGCACTTGCTCGATACATGATACATGGAATTCCAGAAATAGCTGCATATTTTGTAGGAGCCTTAGCCGGAGGCATAATCTCTGTAGCAATCATAAGAAAAGACCTAGTTGGCGAAAGAAAATGGATTATTTTACAAGATGCAGTTTTGTTAACAATAATAGCCGTAGTTATATTAATTGTGGCAGGACTAATGGAAGTCTATCTAACTCCATTATTTTTCTAAATGAATAATACATAATATTTTTAAGTAGCTTTTTGTTGCAGATATTAAATGGATTATATTTTGTTATTCGCAATTGCTGTAAGTTTCTTGCTCAGCCTAGTTGTTCTTCCAAGATGGATAAAAAAAGCAAAAGATATAGGATTAGTCTGGGAAGATATGAATAAGTATAATCATCCCAAAAACATCGCAGCAAGTGGTGGTATTGTGGTTGTAATGTCATTCATATTAAGCGTATTAGCTTACATCTTCATAAAAACATTTATTTTCGAAAGAACTTCCCACGAAATAGAAATATTTGCTCTTTTAGCGGTTATATTAATATTAAGCATTGTAGGTCTAACAGATGACTTATTGGGTTGGAAAAAAGGTGGATTATCTTCACGTGCTAGAATACTTTTAGCAATAATGGCTTCAATTCCCTTAGTTGTAATAAACGCAGGAACATCAACAGTCAATTTACCATTAATAGGAACAATAAATTTTGGAATATTATACCCTCTAATAATCTTGCCATTAGCAATAGGTTTTGTCTCAACAACATATAATTTTTTAGCAGGATTCAATGGTCTTGAATCAGGGATGGGAATTCTAATTTTAAGTTACTTAAGCTTTGTAGCATATGTTACAGGTTCTCCATGGCTTGCAGTAATAGGCTTATGTATGGTTGCAAGTTTGATAGTTTTCCTTTTCTTTAACTGGACACCTGCAAAAGTCTTTCCAGGAGATATTTTAACCTATTCAATCGGTGCTTTAATAGTAGGAATGGCAGTCCTCGGGAACTTTGAAAAAATAGCAATTATAGTATTCATCCCATATATAATAGAAATTATACTAAAATCAAGAGGAAAATTCCAAAAACATTCATTTGGAAAACCCACAAAAGATCAAGGGCTAAAATTAAAATATAATAAAATATACGGATTAACACATTTCTCAATATGGTTTTTATCCAAATTCAAAAAGAAAGTTACTGAACAAGATGTTGTTTATCTGATATATGCAATAGAAATAATATTTATATTGTTAGCAACAGTATTTTTACTTAATTAACAAACAAATAAGGATAATATAAGAATATTTTTAAACTTGGCTCTTTTTAACAAAGAAGTATGAGAGAAAATAATAAAAAGATAACAAAAAAAAAAGTAGTAAAAATTAATTTTGGTTCATCTTACGATATATGGCCAGGGTGGATAAACATTGATAATTCATTAAGGCATATAATAATAACAAAAATCCCATTTCTCCCAACATTATTATATAAAATTGGAATTTTGAAAGAAGGAATGTTTAGGGCGCATCAAGAAGGTCAATTCAAGAAAGTTGTTTACGGAGACGCAAGGAAAAGGTTAAAGTTCAAAAAAGAAAGCGTGGACGTCATTTATTCTGCCCACATGCTTGAACATCTTTATTTTGTCGAAGCAATGAAGTTCCTAAAAGAATGCCACAGAATCCTTAAAAAAGATGGTCTTATTAGAATAGTCGTCCCAAACTTTGAAACAGAAATAAAAAAATATACTGACTCAATCCAAAAAAATAAAAATGAAAAACCGGCGCAGACATTTTGCAACCTTCTTTACGCTTCTTCTAGGTCAAGTCAGCAACATGGTCATCACTGGATGTACGATCAATATAGTCTTTCATTATTTTTGAAGAAGGCAGGATTCTCAGACGTCAAAGTAGTAAGTTTTATGAATGGAGAATGCCCAGATATAGAGAAAAATGAAACAAGGGATGGGTTATTTGTCGAAGCAAAAAAAGAATTTTAAAGTCATAAGGAATTTTCAAAGAAACTTGCATATAAGAATATTTTTAAACTAGATTTTTATTAAACTAACATGCAAGACAACGAATTCATAAAATTCATAAAAAATTCAAAATTTCAATGGGCAGTAGCAATTATGCTTCTTCTCATAATTCTCTATGCAAGTAGCTCGATTAGATTATCAAATCTTCCACTATTAGTAGATCAAACAACAGGAAAAGAAATTCCTTTAGCACTAGATCCATTTTATTTTTTAAGAGTCGCCCAAACATATGTTGATAATGGTGGGCACATGTCAGAATATGACAATCTTAGATATAGTCCAAGTTATCAAACTGAATGGCATCATGAAATACATCCTTATGTTACAGCTAATGTCTATATGTTTTTGTCAAAATACAATC
>CAZXBY010000041.1:0-6758 GCA_964639055.1 Candidatus Woesearchaeota archaeon | reverse complement strand
CGCCCCTGGCCTTCATCCCTCACTGTCAGATTCGTCCTCGTAAGGTGCCTTCGCTAAATTGTTAGTCCAACGAAGATTAACGTATTTTACCACTACCTTCGCCGTACTCCTTACGTCTACCGATCTCTAGCTATTCAGTATCTCCTGCCAGCCCAACGCTTGAGACGTTGGATTTCACAAGAGACTTAAATAGCAAGCTACGGATGTTTTAGACCCAATAAAGTTGGATGCCACTTGAACTGTCGGTATTACCGCGGCGGCTGGCACCGATCTTTCCCAGTCCTTATTCCTCCAGATTTTTACCCTGAAGAAAAGCTTATCTATACGATAAGCACTTTGGTTCGCTTTATCACACTTTCGTGCATTGTAAAAAATTCGCAGCTGCTGCACTCCGTAGAGCTAGGAATAGTGTCTCAGATTCCTTCTCGGGGCCACTCCGCTAAGAGCCCCTACTGATCATTGCCTTGGTAGGCAATTACCCCACCAACAAGCTAATCAGCCGCAGTCTCATCCTTGAGCCATAAGTTTCAGAGTAAGAGTATTCCAACACCAAACTCCTATGAAGTATTAGACACAGTTTCCCGTGCTTATCCTTCGCTCAAGGGTAGATTAACTACGTGTTACTGAGCAGTTCGCCTTCACCTTAATATAAATACTAAAGTAAAAAACTTGCATGCCTAAATCCAAACCAAATAGCAGCATCCTCCAGCAGGATCAACTGGTATTAACCAATTCATCTTGTTACTGAATCGTTCTCATTTTGATTAAAGGTAAATCATATTGAGATTTGCCACTTTTTAAAAAAATTATTAAAAAATGTTCAACTTCTTTTTTCTTTTCACACAATTGTAAAGAAAAAAATATATTGAAAAAGTCTATCCTTGACTATTAAGACATAATTAAACTAAACCATCATCACACCTGACATAAAGTCGGGCACTCATTCTAGCTTCATGAATATCATCCGAAGCTTTGGATATTATCTCCAAAGTTTTCATTTGTAAATACTCAACAAAAAATCCCTTTATAAACCTTGTGATTAAAAAGGTTCTCCGTCAATAACTTTAGGATTTTTAACTAAGATTTATTTAAATCCTTTTTTATAAATTGATTGTTTTCTAATCCCAAAAAAAAAGTTAAACTTATAAACTAAAAGCTTTTCCTAATTTCATTCATGGCACGAATAATAGTAATCAATTCAGGAAAAGGCGGTGTAGGTAAAACAACAACAGCAATAAATTTAGGTGCTTCTCTAAATAAATTAAATAAAGAAGTGATAATTATTGATGCTAATTTAAATACACCAAATGTCGGATTACAACTTGGTGCTCCAATAGTTCCCGTAACCTTGAATCATGTTTTAAATGGAAAGGCAACAATTGACGAAGCGGTATACGAACATTCATCAGGGACTAAAATTATTCCAGCATCACTATCAGTTAAAGAACTAACAAAGTTCAACTCAAAAAAATTTAGTGAAATTGCAAAACAATTAAAAGATAAATGTGATTACATAATCTTTGATTCCGCAGCAGGATTTAGTCAAGAAGCAATAGATGTAATTGACGCTGCAGAAGAAATTATCGTCGTAACAAATCCAGAAATGCCATCTGTAACAGATTCACTTAAGGCAGTAAAAGTAGCAAGAGAAAGAGGAAAAGAAGTCTTCGGAGTAATTGTTACAAGGCACAGCAACGCAAAATATGAAATGCCATTATCATCAATAACATCAATGTTAGAAACAAAAATCATCGGAGTAATTCCCGAAGATAAATCAGTGAAAGAAGCACTTAATTTAAGAGATGCTGTAGTTCATACTCATCCAAAAAGTAAAGTGTCAAAAAAATATTTAGAAATAGCAAGAAAAGTCGCTGGTATGCCTGAAGAAGAAACAGGTTTTTGGGCTAAAATATTTAAATAAAATTATTATTCCAAATGTTTCGCACAGTTCAATAAATTTATATTATGACTTTTGTCTTCATTAATTTCAAAGATACTGACACTTGTATTATGTAAATGTTCAAGTTTATCAAGTTCAATTTTAGTAATGACCGAAATAAGTGCTTTTCCAATTCCTCCGTGGCATACAAATAAAACAGAGCTTGTCCCATGGTTAGCCAAAATTTCAACTAAAAAATCTTCTGCTCTTTTTAGTATATCTTCTCTCGTTTCTGCCCCTCTTTTTTCTGCTGGAATACACCAATCAAGTTCTTGTGCTTTTTTACCTTCATACTCGCCATGGCATCTTTCTCTTAACCTTTTATCTATTTTGAAGGGTGCACTTCGATGATAACTTGCAATATTTCTGGCAGTATCTGCTGCTCTCTTTAAGTCACTAGCAAAAACAAAATCAATTTTTTCTTCTTTTAATCTAAGTGCAACTTTCTTGGCTTGTGCTATACCTTCTTCATTTAATTCTTCATCAATATGACCTTGTATAATACCTGCTTTGTTTGCTTCTGTTTCTCCATGCCTTACAATTATTAATTTCATAATATAATAAAAATTTAAGTATTTAAAAATACTTTTAAACTCCTTATACCTACTATAATTATGGAAGAAGAGGAAAAAAAAGCAAATATTGATTTAAAAGAAATCCTTGAAGAACCTGTTTTAGATATCCCAGAAGTAGAAGTGTCTCAACCAGTCATAACATCTTCAACAGTAGATGAAATTGATGACAATTATGTAAATAAAGAAAAAGACGCAATGAATTTGGTTGAAGCATCTCTTTTTGTTGCTGGAAAATTTATTACAATGCAAGAATTATTAGTTTTAACAGACCTAAACCAGATAATGATTAAAGAAATACTTTCTCAATTAAAGAAAAAATATTCGAAAAGTGCAATTACAATAGTAGAAAGAAATAACTCATATAAAATGGATGTTGCCCAAAAATATCATTATTTAATAAATAAATTAGCAACAGGAAATACAGAATTTACTAAATCCGAACAAGAAACATTGGCCGTAATTGCTTACAAACAACCAATCAAGCAATCAGTGGTTATTAAAATAAGGGGAAATAAATCATACGACCACATAAAAAAATTTAGTGATTTAGGCCTTGTAATTGCAAAACCAATGGGACACACTCTTGAAATTTCATTATCCGAAGAATTTTATGAATATTTCAATGTTCATCAAAAAAACAACGACGGAAAATCAGAAGAAAAACAAAAAGACATATTTTCTTAGTCTTTTAATTCCAATCATGTATGACCCATTAATCCATTTATACCAAATTTTATTTTTAAATAGTGTCTTTGATTTATCTCTCTCTCCTTGATAAATAAGGGGGAGATAAAAAATTAAAGAAGAGAATGTCCTAGAATTTAAAAAAAGTTTTCAAAGTTTCAAAAAAAGTTTTCAAATTTTTTCAGTTATTTATTATTCTTTATTTCTATGATTAAGAAACCATAATTTTTGCATTAAAATTTGAAAAACAAAAGTAGGAAAAACAATAACTAGAAAAACAAAAGGAATATACATATAAGTGAACCCCATAATTCCAAGATTATCTAAAATAAAAACATAATTGACATTTTCCTCAATAGGCGTATGAGAAATAGCAATAAAGTACATTACAAACAATAATAGTAAGGAATAAATGAGAGATTTATATGTGGGTTTAACTTCATAGTTCAAAAAATATGCAGCAATCAAAGACAAATGCAAAACAATAGAAGTTAAAATAAACCAAAAACTTAAGTGCTCCAAACTAAGACCAACACCGAAGACATCAACACCAAAAAAGAACATCATAAACGCACCAAACAAAAATAAAATTTGAGGGAAAAATCCAATATTAATCATTCCCTTTACAAAGTCATCATGTCGAAACAAAAATCCAATAGCTAAAATAAATGGTGCAAAATCACACAACCAAAAAATAGAATAATCAGAAACAGAAAAATAATAATTTCTCCATAAAATAAAAACACCCAAACACAAATAGAATACACCCACAATAAGATACCATTTTAGAGAGTATGGACTTTTTCTCACATTTTTCATAAAATAAAGAGATGTTCTTTTTATTTAAGATTATCTCCACTCTTTAATTCCAAAAGGTTTCCTTCAACAATAAGCATTAAATACCTATATTTTGTTCTTTAAAGAAGGAGAAACAACAATGATAATAGAGCCCCTAATTTACATTTCAATTTATTTAGGTTTATTCGTAATGGTATTCTACATTTTAAGCTATTTTGGAAAACCACCAAAAAATTTTAAACAAATACCAGATTCAAAATTACCAAAAGTATCAATAATAGTTCCAGCATGGAATGAAGAAGCGGGAATAGTAAAGACAATAAAATCATTACTAAGAATAGACTATCCAAAAGATAAATTAGAAATAATAGTAGTAGACGATGGAAGTAGCGACAAAACATATGAAGAAGCCTTAAAATACAAATCTTCTCAAGTTCAGGTGTTTAAAAAAAAGGAAAACGGCGGAAAATTCACAGCATTAAATTTTGGGATAGAACGAGCAAAGGGCGAATTCATAATATCAACCGATGCAGACAATCTAGAAGTAATGCCTGACGCAGTAAAACATATGGTCCGTTACTTTGAAAATCCGAGCGTAATGTGCGTGGCACCTGCAATGGCTATTAGTAACCCCAAAGGAATTTTAGCAAGAATTCAACAAGTCGAATATTTATTAGGTGTTTTTTTAAGACGAGCTTTTGCAAGTGTTAATGCAATCCATGTAACTCCTGGAGCCTTCTCAGCCTATAGAAAATCCTTCGTTTTAAAAACAGGAGGTTTCAAGCGAGCACATTTAACTGAAGACATGGAAATGGCCTTAAGAGTTCAAAAACATAATTACGTAATAGAAAATAGCCTTAATGCAGTAATATATACAATAGCACTAACCAAGTTCCGTCCTCTTTTAATTCAAAGACGAAGGTGGTATGTAGGGCTAATTAGAAACCTCTGGGATTATAGATTACTTTTCTCACCAAAGTACGGAATTATGGGAATTTTAGTTCTTCCAATGGCTGTCTGGGCAATATTTACTTCAATAGTTTTCAGTATTTATGTGCTCTACAAAGCATTTTCCCAAGCAAAAAGACAAGCAATTCTAATGAATAGCATAAATTTTGATATATTTCACATTAATACAAATAGCTTCATCTTTGAGCAATTGTGGTTAAAATTTTCAACAACACCATTACTAATTTTCACTATTCTCTTTATCATAATTCTATTTGGCTACATGCTTTTTGCCAAAAAGTGGGTCAAAAAACATTCTAATGTTAAATATAGTCTGATTTTATTTCTAATATTCTATTCATTCCTAGCTTGTATTTGGTGGATAGATTCAATAATACATTCAACCCTCCGTTACAAAAAACTTAAATGGAGATAGAAACGTATAAAAATATAAATACAGACAAGAAGAACATGGCAAATGAAGAAGTAAAAAAACAATTGTATGTAGGACGAATTATCATCTCACTAATAATAGCGAGTTTCTTATTTATTGGAGTATTTAGTTTTGGCTATTTTTCAGCATTCGAAAACTATAAGTCAATGGTAGCAAAACAAGATGTAATTTTTAATTCTTTACTTGAAATGCAAATAGAAAAAGAATTAATTCAGTCCTCCTGTGATAACTTCGATTTACAATCTTTTTCGGATGAATTAAATAACATGGGGAGTATAATGGGTCAATTAGAAGAACAACTTGGAAAAAATAATCCTGACGTTATCGAACAAAAGAAAGTATATACAATGCTACAAGTTCAACACTATCAATTAATAGAAGAAAATAACAAAAATTGTAATGCAGAAACTCCCATACTCTTGTTCTTTTATTCAAATGAAAAAGATTTCATAGATCAATCAGAAATGATGGGATATATAATATCAAACTATAGAAAATCTAATTCAGGGACAGTTGTTTATTCTTTTGACTATAACCTTGATTCCAAATTAGTAAATACAATGAAAAGAATAAAAGGGATAACTCAGGCTAATTCTGTAGTTATAGGAAGCACAATTCTAACCGACCTAAAGAACATAGACGACCTAAGCGAAGCATTCAAAAAAGCAATAAATACATCAACAAACCAGAACACAATAAATTTGAACTAGTTATCCATACAACTCTCCAACCTATACATCCCAATATATAATTCTTTAAAAATATCTTTATTTATGACATAATTATGTCAAGCAAGAGATGTGTAATATGTAAAAAACCATGGGAAATAGTTGAGTTATATGAGGGAATATATGACAATCAAATGGTAATGGTATGTGAAGAGTGTGCAAACGAGGAAAAAATACCAAGATTAAGAAAACCATCTATCGATCAGTTAAAACTTGCAGACAAAAGATATTCCGTGCGAGAACGAATGGAAAAGATGTCAGGAATGAATAAATATCACAGTGAGGTTGGAAAAGACCAACGAGTTCTTCAAAAAAATCTAACAAAACTTAGAATGCCTGAACCTAAGCAACAACATGAAGATATATTGGAAAACTATTATTGGACATTAAATATGGCAAGGAGAAGAAGAAAAATGACAATTAATCAAGTCGCAATTCAAACAAATATACCAATAGAAGTTATTGAAGCAATAGAAAAAGGAAAAATACCACTAGGTTTTGAGCAAATCTTCGTAAATTTAGAATCATTTTTCAAAATACAATTACTAAAACACCACAAATCAAAGATACATTACACCAGATCTGCAGATGAAGAAGCTGATATCTTAGAAGAAGTAAAAGAAAAGATGGAT
>CAZXBY010000040.1:0-6825 GCA_964639055.1 Candidatus Woesearchaeota archaeon | reverse complement strand
CGGATTATCCAAAAACTTAATAACATTTTTAATACCATCAATAACTAACACTTCATCCTTCTTCAAAATCCCCTTCAAATGCGCAGTTTTCCCGAGAGCGCCTGATAAAGGATAAATTTTTGTATAATCATTATAGAACTTATCAAATAACATACATTTTTTCTTCGTCCCAATTTTTTTCTTATTGAAAACCTCTCTCAACTGATCATAATCAATAACATAATCAACATATTTACAACTTTCAGATTCAATCTTCTTAAAATCACAAGGAGATATAAAACAAGTCTTATGTTTCGGATAATATTTCTTAGCAATTTTAGCAGTTGCAACCAAGGGACTATCAACTCGAATCAAGTTTTTCCTATATTGAGGATAATTGTTCAAAATAGTCTGAACAATTCCCGGACAAGGACTCGCAATTACAAGCCCTTTACTTCGTTTTAATTTTTTATGATAATCCCTATTAATCATTTTTGCCCCAAAAGTCAACTCACTTGCTTGAAGAAACCCCAAACTATTAAGACCACAAAGTATTGAATCATACTCGAAATCTGCAACGAAACTAGGAGCAACTAAAGCAATCATTTTAACACCACGATTTAAATCCGCAATAATTTTTTCAACATTATTTTTTTTATATACACTCACACCCTTTTTCTCCATACTATTAATTAATAAATCGTAATACTATTTAATCCTTTTCAGCTAACAATATCCAACTTTTCTACCAATAACGCCACTCCAAAAGATTTTTTAAACTTCTTTTTCGTAAAGCTAATATGTTTAAATCACTAAAAGACAAACTTAAAGGTTGGATCACAAGAACCAAGGAAGAAACAGAAGAAGAAATAGTTGAAACTCCAACATCAGAAAAAGAAATCAAAAAAAAAATAACCAACAAAAAACCAACAAAAAAAGAAAAATCCTCCCAAAAAACCAAAGAAAAAGAAAAAAAGCAACCAGTTACTAAAAAAGAAATAAAATCAACACCAAAAAAACTCTCAACCACAAAAAAAGCTTTAACCAAAAAACCAAAAAACCAAAAAGACTCGCCTACCAACATCGAAAAAACAAATCAAAAAGAGGACGAAACTTCGAAAACAAACGAATTTGACTCTGAAGAAATCAGTGGAAATGTTGCAAGCCCATCACAAGAAAAAAAAGGATTTTTAAGTTCATTATTCGGAAAAAAAGAAGAAACTAAATCAACAATAACAGAATTAGCTCCCAAGCCAGAACCAACAAAAACCGAAACAAAAGAAGAAGAACCAATCAAAGAGCCAAAAAAAGAAAAACCAAAACTCTCTTTTTTCAGAAAAGCACTCACAAAAGAAAAATTTGAAGAAATCTTTGAAGAACTCGAACTTATCCTATTACAAAACAATGTTGCTTATGTTGCAGTAGAAAATATAAAAAAATCACTAGAAAAAAAACTAGTAGGAGAATCCTCAAAAATAGATATAGAACAAGCTCTAAAGGAATCAATAGAAGATCTCTTAATCAACCCACCAAGCCTAATAGAACAAATAAAAGAAAAAAAAGAAAAACCCTTCGTAATATTATTCGCCGGAATAAATGGCGCAGGAAAAACAACAACAATAGCAAAAGTCGCACACCTTCTTAAAAAAAGTAAACTAACTATTTGCCTTGCCTCCGCTGACACATTCAGAGCTGCTGCAATAGAACAATTACAAGTACACGCAGATAAATTAGAAATCCCCCTAATAAAAAAAGACTACGGTGCAGATCCTGCATCAGTCGGATTTGATGCAATAAAATACGCAAAAAAACATAAAATAGATGTTGTCCTAATCGACACTGCAGGAAGAATGAATAACAGAGAAACACTAATGACAGAAATAGAAAAAATCTCACGAGTCAACTCCCCAGACCTCAAAATATTTTTAGGAGAATCAATCACAGGAAACGACGCAACTGAGCAAGCAAAAGACTTCAATAACTCAATCTCTATAGACGGAATTATCCTTTCAAAAGCAGATGTGGATGAAAAAGGAGGAACAGCAATTTCTGTTTCACAAGTAACAAAAAAACCTATTTATTTTTTGGGCACAGGACAATCATATGATGATTTAGAACCATTCAATAAAGAAAACTTAATCAAAAAAATATTTTCATAATATGAAACAAAAATCCCTAATCTTCACAGAATTTTTCATACTAACAGCTCTTATAAGTTTTATATTATATTTAATATATTATTTTGAGAAGAAAACTATCGAATATTCACTTCTAGTAATCCTAACATATATTCTCATCATTTATATCCATTTTTTCATTTTTTATCCAAATAAACAGAATAAGTCAGAAATCAACCTCAATAACATAACATCAATCAATCGACTAAGAAGGTATAAACTCATAACTTCATCATCTAAAAACAAAAGAACCTATACTCAACCAATCAATATAATAATAATAACAAATAAACCTATACAAAGAATTATGGATAGAAACAACTGGCAAGAATGTCTAACCTTTTCAAAAAATAATATACGAATACCAACTTTACTTAAATGTATATTAACAAAATGTCCTCCTATGACAGACGCATATTTTCAAAGCAAACCTCAAAACTATGCATATCAAAGCAACGCAAAAATCCAAAACAGAGACCACATAAGATTTTGGGAACTTGGAAAAATTAATCACAAAAAAATTTTTATATCCTCAATAAGTAAAGATACAAATTTTTCTATAAAACCCCATAATGGAATATATACTCCTTCACATTCCATCAACAAAAATACAGATGAAATAAGAAATGATTTCACAGAACAATTAAAATCTCATTTCCCAAACGCCAAAATAACACAAGAACCAATTGGCATTAAAATCTCAAAAAAAAGAAAAAAGCATTATTACACTGATGGAAACATAAATATAATAAATCTCTAAATTTTTTCTAAACTCTTCTCAGACATAGCACCCAAAACTTTCCTAACAACTAAAAATAGAATTAAAGCAGCAACAACAGCCATAACCGCATACTGAGCCCCCCTAAAATAACCAATTACACTGTAAAAATAACTACCAATAAAAAATCCCGATAAAACGAAACAAGCTTCAATCATAAGACTTATCATTGCAGAATACAAAATAACATTTTTTCTTTTTTTCTTTAAGGTACCAGCCAAAAAAAGTCCACTACTTGAAATAGGTGGAGGCGAAATCTTAACTAAAAATAAAGCGTAAAATAAGTTTTTCTTCATCATCTTCCTAATTTGACTAATAGAACGCGAAGCAACCCCTTCTGTCTTCAAACGCTTATTAATATAATTAAACCCACGCCCCCCCACATAAAAATGCATCAAATCACTCAAAAAATCTCCAAAAAAAGCTAAAGTCCCAACAATAAAAATATTAAATAAACCAAACGAAGATAAAAAAGACGAAATAAAAGTCACAATTGGACCCTCAATATACATCAAAATAAACATTAAAGGATATCCATAAAGTTCCAAATTACTCATAATAAACCCAACATCCATATCATAAAACAACAAATAAATTTTATAAACTCTTTCATTTCACCTTTTTCAAAAACTCTTCAATATAAACAACGAGTTCATCGAAATAAGGATATAAGATAATATGATCTTTACCCTTCAATTTCATCAACTTAACATTTTTTATTCTTTTAGCAATTCGCTTCACATCATCCCACAAAATAACGCCATCATTCTCCCCCGACATAATAAAAACAGGGACATCTATTTCTTTTGCATATTCCAAATCATCAAACCTTATAGCATAATAATTTAATCCAACCCAACTTTTAAACCCAGTATTAACAGCATCCCAAAAAGCTCTTTTTAAATCGACTTCCTTTGTAATCAGGTTTGTTTTATAATCACTAAGCGAATATTTACCAATAACAGGCATAAAATAAAAGAGTGCCCCAAACGGATAAGACGCAAGAATAGATAACTTCCAAGTAAATCTATTTTTGTTTGGCGCATAAGGACTAATAAAAACAAAAGAACGAAACATTTTTTTTCTCATCCTATAAAGTTCCAAAGAAATCAAAAAAGAATAAGAATGACAAATAAAATGAGCATTTTCAATTTTCTCTTTATCTAAAACATCTAAAGCATTAAGAGCTAAAGAATTCAAACTATATTTACTAAATCTATACGGCCTTTTTGACCTACCATGTCCCAATAAATCAATTCTAATAACATTATACTTTTTCTTAAAAAAATCATAATACTTTTCCCAAACATCACTTGTTCCGGTTAAGCCATGCAAAAAGACAACAGTTTCTTTTTTCTTATTAAAATTATTTTTTTCATAATAACATAATTTTCCCATCCTTTTTATGCCCATCTTTCACACCTTCTTCTTTCACTATCTGCCTTTTCACAATTCATTTTTTTATTACAATTCCTTTTGTTTTTTTAATTTTCTCGATATCGAAGACATCTTAAAAAACTGCCCAAAAAATCCAAAAATCGAAACATTATTTGCCTTCAAAATTTCAAAAGTCATTTTCAATTCCTTCCAATTTCCCTTCCAAAATCCGAGTTTAGCAGCTTTCATAGCCTGAGTATAAAAAACACGAACAAAAATAAAAGAATAACCTTTTTCTAAAATCTTTTTATTCATCGCAAATTCAATTCCATATCCTCCAATTTTTCTGTCAAAGACATCCAACAAAACTTCTCTCTTCATAAATCTCTCACCGGAAATAAACTCACAATCCATAATCTTGCATATTGGTGGAGAATTTGGCCTAATTGAAATACTAATATCAACTTTACCATTCAAAACCGGCAAAATCAACACATCTAAATCTTTTTTTGCAATATTAAACAAATCCGCATCCAACAATAAAACATAATCACCTTTCAACTCTCTAATCCCCCTCTTCATCGCTCCAGCCTTCCCTCCATTTTTTTTAAGCGTAACTAATTTTATTTTTTCAGACTTAACACCTCGCACAACTTTTGATGTATTATCAACACTCCCATCATCAACAACAACAATCTCAGAGATTTTTGAATATTTCAATATATCCTTTAATACATTACCTACCCTTTTTTCTTCATTATAAGCCGCAATCAAAACAGATATCTTCCTACTCATAAATTAATAATACCCACAAATCTTTTTATATCTTTTCAATTTTTTACTTAATATTTTCAGAATTCTTTTTTTTAACTTCCTTACCACCACCCTTCCTAGCGTCCTTATTTTTTTTAATCTCGTCCAAATAAACATCTTCCAATTGTTTAACACACTCCCCCATCTCCAATCTCTTAACATTTTCAAAACTTTTTTCTCCCATTTTCTTTCTTAAATCATCATCACCTAAAATCTTCAACATTTTTTTACTCAAATCAACTTCATCAGCAGTATGAAAATTATACCCATTACCATCAACAAAGAACCTTGAAGCTGACTCAACAGAATCAGAAATAACTATCGGCTTTTCTAGTCCCATTGCCTCCAAAACAACCATCCCCTCCAATTCAACATAAGACGGCAAACAAAATACATCACAAACATTATAGAAAGAAACCACATCAGAATCACTCACTTTTCCCCAAAGATGAACCCTGTCATGCAAATTATACTTTTCAATTAACGCCCTCACTTCATCAACATACTTTTGATCACTAACAGCCCCGACAAGATCCAAATAAACATTCTTATTTTTCTTCAAAATTAAATACATAGCCTTAACCAAAACAGCAGCATTTTTATCCGGCCAAATTCTTCCAACAAACAAAATTCTCTTTTTACCCTTCTTAATATCATATTTTTTAATAAATTCGTCAGTTATCTCAACCTTCTTAAAACGATTTAAATCAACACCATTACTAATAACAACCGTGTTAACCCCTTTCGAATACTTCTTCAATTTGCTTTCCGAAAACTTTGTCGGACATACAACAACCCCAGCCCTACTATAAAACCATAATAAAAATTTATAAAAATATTTTTTAAAGAGTTCGGAATCAAATCTATAATACATCGTTAAATTCTCTGGTTGCGTATGAGAATGCCCAACAACCGGCAAGCCCATTTTTTTAGCCAAATTAGCCGCTCTCAAACAAAGAGGAGTTGGCACAGTAAAATGAACCAAATCAATTTTCTCTTTTGTAAAAACATCCTTCATATAACGCTTACTAGGGAAAATTGGCATCCTCCACTTTCCCTCAGTCCCAGGGGTAGCCCAAGAACCAATCCTATAAATACGGACCCCCTCTTCAACACTAAATGAGTTTTTTTCTCCAGTACTAATCAAAACAACTTTATGTCCTTTTTTAGCCAAAGCAACACTAAAATGCCAAGTAGAAATTAAAGAACCTGAATCCTGTAAATTAACCGAGTCACATACAAAAGCAATATTCAGCTTCTTCACCATTAACCATTCAAAATCAAAAATACTATATAAAGTTTTAGCACTTCTTTCATTCAAACCCTTCTAAGAATTCCTCAGTAATCTTTTTCCAATTAAAATTTTTAATAACATAATCCCTACATTTTTTCTTAGATATCACTAAGGCTTTCGGAACACCCTTTTCTAAATCGTCAACTAAGACTCCACATCCACTATTTCCAATAACATTTTTTGGTCCCTTAACTGGATAAGCAACAACTGGCAAACCACAAGACAAAGCCTCAACAATAGTCATCCCAAAAGTATCAGTTTTAACAGGATGAACTAAAACATTAGCTATATTCAAATAAGCAGGCACTTCTTTATGATTTTTCATCCCCACGAAATAAACACCATCGGTATACTTTTTTTCTAATACTTTTTTAACAGGTCCATCTCCAACAACAATCTTAGTAGGC
>CAZXBY010000039.1:0-6935 GCA_964639055.1 Candidatus Woesearchaeota archaeon | reverse complement strand
TATAATCTATTATCTTGTCATATTCTTTGTTTTGATAAAAGTCGGGGATTTGGTTCCCATTTCCCTGTTTCCCTGTTAAATTGCTTAAGCCTGAGCCTTTAAACTGTCCGCCGTTCATTAATCTTCCAATAGCGATTAAGTCAATAAAAGGTAGGTTAAGGATGTCTAAACTTGGCAAGTTGTTGATCTCGCTTCTTTCTTTCAAAAATTTGTGTTCAAAACCAAGGTTGTAGCCTACAGGGACAAAACTGAAGTCGTAAGAGTCTAAAATATTTGACCGCCGAATGAACTCTTCAATGATTTGTTTCTCAGAAGATTCCCATTCTTTTAGTATAACTAACTCACCGATTGCTTCTCCAGTGTATCTGTTTAGCTCCTGGAACTGGATTGTGATAATTTTGTCTGTCTTTGGGTCTAGTCCAGTGGTTTCAATGTCTAAATATGATGTCATAGAAGAGTAGATGGCCTGAATGTTATAAGTTTAACTAAAAAAACTTAGAGCATCACGATGCCGTTACGTGTTAAAGCAGTGAACCTTATTCCGACTGGGATGGAAAGTAATGCGGAGAGTAATGCCATGTGTTCTTTTCCGTTGCCGGATGCGATTGAAACAGCAACTTCCATTTCGTCAAATTTGCCTTTTAGTTTTGTTTCTAGGTTTTTTTTAAGTTCTACTAGTGGAAGATTTGGATCATATTCCACGAAGTCAAAAGGCACTTCGTTCATAATGAATTCTTTTGCGAAAGAAGGCCCTAGAACGATTACTTTTTGCCATTCTCCTTTTTTCATTAGGCCTGCCACTTGTCCCCAAGAACCTTTTCCGGTTGATAATAGTGCTACTAATTCCATAATATAAGTTTGTTACTAAAACTATTTAAGAATTTAGATGGTAAAAAATACAAACGGGGCAGGTAGCTTTGAGTCCACAGTCAAGGGATTAACTAACCAACTCCACTTTGTGACCCTTTAAGCATCTACGTCATAACTTAGGGCTGCTCCAATCAAGGCCTGACCCGATTCGTTAAGACAAGATCGAAAAGGACAAAGTTTCAACATTGGAAAAAGCCAATATTAGCTGCTTTATCTAACACCCTGCCTTATAGTTCGCCATAAAGCCCATTTGCGCGAGTGCGTGGGGCTAGCACGCCAACCTGGTTTGCATAATTATGGAAGAAAGACGATTTAAATGGTTTTGGGTTGATAGAAATGAGTTAATAATACGCCTCGAGCATGCTCGTAAAATACATCTTATAACAATAATTTCGATTTAATGTTATTTGAAGTGTTTTGCTCGGAATCGGGCGAGACAAAAAGTCTCTTGAGCCTCGGATTAAAATCCTCGTAAAGAGCAAGGCTCTTTTTAACCATCGGTTCGATTAAATAATACGCCTCGAGCAGGAATCGAACCTGCCCACCCCGAAGGGTCTTGGTTAGCAACCAAGTGCAATACCGCTATGCGATCGAGGCATATGAATTAATAGAATATTTTGAGAATTTAAAGGTTTGCACTGTGTGCAAATTATGAAGCCACAGAACAAGTTCTTTGCGTTAGATCGTAAATCGATGTTTACTCAAAACCGCAGAAATTGAGAATTTCTTTACGTTAAAGGGTTGTGTTGGGTGGGGTATGTTTTTAAATTCAAATGCTCTATTTTGTTTGTGGGACTTTTAGCTAGTAAACAAAAAGAGATGACTGGGTTTACAAAGATAAATAAATTGTCGGTTGTAGGTTTAATTACTTCTTTGTCTGCCGCATATGTTATAACTATTTGGGCGGTATATATGGATAGTTTTGTTAATAGTATTGTTTTTGTTGGAATTTTGTCTTCGGTTCTTACGATAATTTCGTTTTTTTCTTATTTTTTATTTATTCCTTTAATTGAAAAGTCGGATAAGGGGAAAATTTTTTCTTATACATTATTTTTATTTATAATTGCATATATTCTTTTTGCTGTTAATCATAATTTTTATTTATTTATTGCTTTGGCGATTGTGATTACAATACTTTCTACGTTAAGAGTTACTAGCTTTGGTATAATTGTAAGGGATAATTCCAAAGATGATGAGGTTTCAAGGAACCAGGGAATAATTTATACATTTATGAATGTTGCTTGGGTAGTTGGTCCATTGATTGCAGGGTTTATTGCTGCGGAATTTGGAATAAATTGGGTGTTTGTTTTTTCAGCATTATTTTTGTTTTTTGGTTTGGTTATTTTTAGAGCTTTGAGAATTAAGGATTCTGATGGTAAGAAAAAAGTTGATGGTAATGTTTTGAAAAATTTTGTTGATTTTTTTAAAAATAAAGAAAGGGTTTTGGCGTATATACTTGGTGGAGGGGTTAATTTTTGGTGGTCACTTATTTATCTATTTATTCCGTTAATGATTATTCGTTCAGGTTTGGGAGATTTGTGGATTGGTTATTTTTTGTTTGGTGTTGCTGTTCCATTAATTTTATTTGAATATATTTTTGCGAGATGGGCAGGGGAACATGGTTTTAAGAAAATGTTTAAAATGGGGTATTTTTTTGTTTCGGTTGTGGCTTTTGTTTGTTTTTTTGTGTCGAATATATATGTGGTGCTTTCTTTGTTAGTTTTAGCTAGTGTTGGGATGGCAATGTTAGAATCAACTACAGAAGCTTATTTCTTTGATATTTTAAAGAGAAAAGAGAAGTATAGATTTTATGGTCCATATAATACTGCCATTGATGTTGGAGGTTTTATGGGTAAGATAATTTCTTCGTTGTTACTTGTGATTTTACCATTTAGGTTTATATTTTTATTTTTTGGACTATTTATGTTCTTTTTATTTTTGCTTTCTTTTAAGGTAAAAGATATTATAGAGTTTAAGAAAAGTTAGTTTTTTAGAAGATTAGGGATGGAAATAATTGAAAAAAGTGTTAATATGTTATGTTCAATAGATGATTTTATAAAGCTTTAAGATTTTTTTATTTTATGAATGTGATATTTGTTGGTGTCCAGGGAAGTGGAAAGGGAACGCAAGCGAAGGTGATTGCTGAAAAGATGGGATTGTGTCATATTTCCGTTGGAGACTTGTTTCGTGATTTGGTTAAAAATGGTGAGGGTGAGTTGAAGGAAGAATTACAGAGGATTATGAATGAAGGGGAGCTTGTAGATGATAAACTAACTATTAAGATTGTGAAAAAGAGAATTGAAAAGACCGATTGTAAAAAAGGTGTTATTCTTGATGGGTTTCCTAGAAATTTAGAACAGGCTAAGTTGCTTGATTTTGTTATTAGTATTGATAAGGTTGTTGAAATTAAAATTAGTGATGAAGAATCTTTGAAGAGGCTTAGTGGAAGAGTTGGGTGTAAGGATTGCGGGGCTGGGTATAATGTGTATACGGCGCCGAAACCGCTAAAAGAAGGTGTATGTGATAAGTGTGGTGGTAAATTGGTACGGAGAGTGGACGATAATGAAGAGTCGATAAAAAAGAGAATTCAGACGTATCATGATGAAACAGAGCCGATTTTAGATTTTTATTCAGGAAAGGTTATTGAAGTTGATGGAGAAAGAAAGATAGAGGAAATTTCTGAAGATATTTTAGGTAAGTTGAAGTAGAAGGGGAAAGTTTAAATTTGAAGATATCTTTTTTAGTTTATGATTAAGTTGGTTATTTTTGATTTATGGCAAACTTTAGCTTATAAAAAAGGACTTTCTCGTCATTATTCGGCGCGTAAAATATTGAAAGAAACGGGGTCAAAGATTCCTTTATTGGAATTTGTTGGAATTTTTGAGGAGGCTCTTCAAAGAAAAAAATGGAGGTCTAAATATGAAGCTTATCAAAATTTGTGCAAAGAGATGGGGCTAGAGGCTAATAACGAAAATGTATCTTTAATTATGGATATAAGAGATGGGGCAGAAGAGAGAACGGCGGTTTATTCTTATGTAATACCGATGTTAATTAAGTTGAAAAAGCAGGGGTATAAAATAGGTTTAATTTCTGATAGTAGCATTTTTATGGTGGAACAAGTAAAACGGAAAAGTAAGTTGTTAGATTATATTGATTATCCATTATTCTCTTATGATGTTGGCGTTGTGAAACCGAATCTTAAGTTGTATAAAAAAATGTTGGAAATGACAGAGTGTAAGTCAAAAGAAACGATCATGATAAGAGATACAAAAAAATATGATGTTATTCCTGCAAGAAAATTGGGGATGAATGCTATTCATTACGTGGGATATGGAGATTTGAAGAAAAGGATGGCTTCTTTCGGGGTTTCTATTAGATAAAATAAAAATTAAATTTTTTCTTTGAATGTTTTTAATGCTTCTTCTTCTATGAAATGCAATTCGCTTGGTATAATTATGCAAAATGGCATTTTGGCTTTTGTTTTTTTGATTTTATTTAGGGTGTCGTAATATATTTTTTGGTTTTTTAGTCCGGCATTTGTTATTAAAATTATTTTTTCTATTTCTATTCCTTCAATATTGCAGGCTTTTTCGAGCTGTTCTATTGCTGTATTAATTTCTAAGTCAATGTCGGTTAAAAGAAGTGTATGTGCGTTTATTGATTGATTTTCTTTATAGTATGTCAAGAAAGATGTGGGTTCGTAGTTTTTTTTCCAGTAGGGCATTGAAGGGGTTTTCCCGAATTTGTAGAGTTGGAGTCCTGTTTGTGCGATTGCTGTCATGATTGAAGCATTGTGATAGATTCGATAAGGAATTTTTTGTTTCCTACATGATAGGATTAGTTGAGTATGTGTTGTTGCTGAGAGGGTATCTCCATATACTAAAAGAGTGATTTCTTTTTTTTTAGAGAGGTTCATTAGTTTTTCGTTTTCTACTTCTTCTCGATCTAGAATTTGAAAATCGGCTTGTAGGGCATTTTTCAATTCTTCAAATTTGTATGGAAAATTTACAGTGTAACCTTCTAAGTAAATTTCGTCGCATTTTTGAAGTATTTCTTTTGCTTCTGTTGATATTGTATTGATCCCGAGTCCTAGTCCGATTAAATGAAATGTCATGATAAAAGAAGAAGATGAAGGTTTTTAGGTTTTTTGGCTTTTAATGTGATATGTGTGTCCCTTATATGAAAAGCTTGTTCTTTGTCTATCTTTTTCAACGTGTTCGGCATCTGTTGGAACGTTAATCTTGTCAAGTTGAATTCTATCGCTAGGATAATTTGGCATAATAAAAAATTCAGAGTGGTGGCCTGCTATTGCTTCTAGGGGTATCCCTTTTGTTGAATTAAGAGTTTCATCTGGGAGATCAATTAATGCTTGTTTTAAACTTTCTATGTGTTTCCCATGGGAAGGGAACATAATAGAGTTGATTTCCATTTTCTATTTAAATTATTTATGTTTATAAAAATTATTGTGTTTGATTTTTTGGGGTGGAGTAGCGATAATAAATTAATTTTATTTCTTTGGAAAAGCAGGTGCAGAAAAATTGCAGTCAAGGCATCTTAAGTTTTGGTTTAGGCCTGTTGCTGATTCTAATGCGGTTGGATTGATTTCGATGTTTTCTGATTTGCATTTTGGGCAGAAATATTTTTTCATTTTTCAGCTCTTTTATTTGTTATTTTTTTTGTTTTTTTGATGGGCTTTGTTTTTTGTTTTGTTAGTTGTAGCCATGTGAACATTGTGAAAAAGATATATGTTGTTGTTAAGGCATATTGGATATTGGTTGAAAAAAGAATTGCTGAAGCAATTGCTAAAATCCAGAGTAATGCTGGAAAATAATATTGGATTAGTTTTTTTTCGTCTTTTGTTAAGAGGTCTAGCAAGTATCCGGTGATGGGTGATGTTAGGATTATTAATATCGAGTAAAGAATGGTTATGTCCATAATTTATTAAAGGATTTGTTGCTTTTAATTGTTATTATGGTTGGTTATATTGATGTTCATTGTCATTTGGAAAGTGATAGGTTTAAAGATGATTTGGATGAGGTTGTAAAAAGGGCAAAGGATGAGGGGGTTGAGATGATTCAGTCTGGGACTAATAATTTGACGAATAGGAGAAGTTTAGAGATTGCAAAAAAATATGATATTATGTGTTCTTTTGGTCTTTATCCTATTGATGCTATTGCATTACAATTTGATGGGATGAAGGATGATTATACTCGCGAGATTCCAAAATTTGATGTTGATTCTGAACTTATGTGGGTAGAGGAGCATAAGGATGATTGTGTTTTAATTGGAGAGGTTGGACTTGATTTTAAGGTTGTTGAATGTAGTGATGAAATGAAGTTTGCGCAGGTGAAGAATTTTGAAAAGGTAATTGACTTGGCGAAGAGAATTGATAAGCCTATTTTGATTCATTCAAGGGGCGCGGAGTTAGAATGTATTGAAATTTTGGAGAAGCATAATTGTAAAAGGGTGGTGATGCATTGCTTTAGTGGTAAGAAGTCTTTGATAAAGAGATGTGTAGAAAATGGTTGGTTTTTGAGTGTGCCTCCTGTGATTGCTCGGTTGCAGCATTTTGAGACTTTGGTTTCGCTTGTTCCTTTAGGGCAATTATTGACTGAGACAGATGCACCATATTTATCTCCTGTGCAGGGGATAAAAAATGAACCAATAAATGTGAAAATTACTGTTGAAAAGATAGCAGAGATTAAGGGAGTAAAGAATGGAGAAGTTAAGGAGCAGATAATGAAGAATGCAAAGGGACTATTTAATCTCTAAGGTTTGCCCAACATTTTTTCTTTAAATTTGTTAGTTGTATCCATTTTTCAGTTAGGTTTGGGATTCTATCGTTTTGATAAATGATTCCGAGTGGAATTTTTCCGGTTTTAGAATTGTAATCGTATTCTTGAGCCAATTTTATTGCTTTGTTTTTGTCTTTATTATCTTTTATTTCATACATTCTTTTATCTTTGTTGTTTGCGTCGGGATTGAAGATTAAACAATCTTGAATTATTTCAATGAATGAGAAGCCTTTGTGTTTTATTGCTTTTTCTAGGATTTCTGAAGTGTGT
>CAZXBY010000038.1:0-6997 GCA_964639055.1 Candidatus Woesearchaeota archaeon | reverse complement strand
AGTTTACTTTAGAGGTATCAGCTTCGTCAGTGTAGGTTGTGTTTAGATCATTATTTGCGCCTGTTATATTAATTACAGTGGCGTTTGACACTGTTGGATCCACTATCCAATCAAACTCAATTCCCGCTCCAAATATTTTTAAATCGAATGTTTTGTAGCTTTTCCCTTCCGTTATGTTTGTTAAAATGATTCTATACAAACCTTCGCTTGAAATATTAAAAAATCTTGCAATCTCTGTGTCTTTGTTTTTAATATATACTCCTATTTCGGAATCTGTTGAATTTTCAGGTTCATTCTCAATACTTCTAGCATAAATAGTAATATCTTTTTCAGATGTTAAATTTTTCTCAAAAGTAACTCTAACATATTTACTATTATTAATTGCCTCACTCCAAATGTTGTCTTGTTCTTTAACGTCATCGTAAATGTCTGAGATGAATGTTTTATTTTCGTTTAGATGTTGTGCTTTTATAATTAGAATTAGTAAAGTTGGGTCCAACATTATTTCGTCTCCTACCTTATAATTAGAATTAGTAAAATCTCTTTCAATATAAATTGTGACTGTATTTTCATGCTCTAAATCTTCCACTTCTCCTACACTATTTTCTATCACTGTTTCAACTATATTGCCTGTAATTCCGAAAAATCCTCTTATTATGTTGCCTGTAATACCTACACTCTCAGACTCTTCCTCTGCTTCAGATTCTTCTGCAGTCTCTGTTTCCTCTGCAATCTCCTCGTCTATTTCTACCTCTATTACCTCTTCTATAGATTCTTCTATAACCTCTTCAACAACCTCTTCTTCCTTTACCATTTCTGGCTCTTCTTCCGCTACAGCTTCTTCCTCTTCTGCAAATTCTTCTGTGACATTTTCTACTGATTCTTCCACAATCTCCTCTTCTTCCTCCTCTACCACTTCTGGTTCTTCCGCAACCTCTTCCTCTTCAGGAATAGCAACTGGAATGCTCCTCTTCTCTTCTTCGCCAAGAGTAACATTGCCAACCTCCATCTCTAAGGTAGGGCTTTGAATCCTTACAGTATATCCTTCATTAACCAAATCAGAGAAGCTCATTAGTGCGTCCCCTATTTGTAGCGTATCGTTATCGTAAACAGAAATAGTTTGATTACTTGTAACATCAATTTTTGCCATAAAGTTCAAGTCATTTAATTTGATTTTGTAACCCCATTTATATTCTGGTTCTTCTTGTTCAATTTTATCTTCGTCAACTATAATTTCAAAATCTTCTTCCTCTATTTCGACAACACTCTCGTCCTCAATCTTCTTTAGCTCAATTTCGTTCAATTCTTCAATCTTGTCTTGAACTTCGTTTATTGTAACATTTGATATGTCTATTGCTACTTCCTCTGGTTCATTTGCCCCCTCCTCTTCACTTACTATCTCGCCGACTACTCTTCCTGTTGTTTTTTGAATATTTTTGAAAAATCTTTTTATTATGTTACCAGTGAATAGAATATTCATTTCGTTTTCTGGCTCTTCTTCAACAACTTCTTCCTCTTCTGCTGCAGCCTCTTCCTCTGGCTCTTCTTCTGCGACCCCTTCCTCAGGGACCTCTTCTTCTGCGTCTTCAACTGATTCCCATTGAGTAACATTATAGACATCTTCTATTACTTCGCTAGAACTTTCTTCAACCCCTTCTGTGATATTGATTAGAACCTCTTGTGCTTCTGTTTCATTAAGTTCTGTCTCCCCCTCTGATTCTTCTTCTGCTATCCCTTCCTCAGGAACCTCTTCTTCGACACTATCGACAATCTCTATATCCCCGACAACTTCTTCTGCAACTTCCTCAACAAATTCACTGTAATTTAATAAATCAAAATATAATATTATCTCCCCATCAGGTATATCGAAATTCATACGCTTGTTTTTATTTTTTGATACTGTTTGTCCTAAAATCTTTACCGGATCTTTAATCTCTAAACCGACATCTATTGTTTTAAATTCTTGGATAATTTCTCCATTATCATATTCCTCCTGAATTAGTGTTTGATTTTCTAATCCTAAAATATTTTCTGATATCGCCTTCCCGACTATACTAATTGGACTATTTTCTTCTCCAAAATTGTCCACAACCATAACTGTTGCAAGGATTAACAACACCAAACCTAGAAACAAAAACCCTTGTTTAAAATTAGTTCTTTTTAGTGGTTGTTCTACAATAGACTTTAGGGGGTTTCTAGCACTTTTTTTGTCTTTATTTTTTTTCCAAATCTTGTATTCCTTTGTTCCACCAATATAAATTTTTTTTACCTTGTCCCCTTCTCGATAGCTTTCATAATAGTACGGACCAAATGTTTTCCCCCCTCTTTTTAAGTATTTTTTATAGACCATTAAACCAATTTTTATTAAGACATCTCCTTTAGTAAATTAGATGAGAAAATGCTTTAAATACCTTACTGCAAAATCCCTTTTAGTTGTTCTACAATTGGTTTTTACTATAAGAATCATTATAAACTATTATCGATTGAAAAACATATGAAAAATCCAGAACTTAGCATCATTCTTCCTTGCAGAAATGAGGAACAAGCGCTTCCAAGATGCCTTAAACAGATAAAAAAAGTTATTCTACAGTCTAATATTGATGCAGAAATCATTGTTTCAGATTCTTCAATAGATAGAAGCCCAGAAATAGCAAAAAAACATGGAGTAAGGTTAGTGAAACATGACAAAAAAGGTTATGGCATTGCTTACTTGGAAGGGATTAGAGCGGCTAAAGGCAAGTTCATACTTATGGCAGATGCTGATTGCACATATGACTTTAATGATATCCCAAAATTTTTACATTTTTTAAAACAGGGCAATGATCTTGTGATAGGGAATCGTTTTGGGAAAAAGCTTGGAAGTGGGATTTCACGTAATTCTTGTCTTTCTTTCTTTTTTTGCAGATCTGGTTTTGATTTATCAATTTCTTCCTGCAATATGGGCTATCTTTACAGTGTTAATTTTGTTTTATATAACTAAACAAAAAACTTCTCAATTTCAGGATAGTTTCCTTATAGCAGTTTTTACTATTTTCTTTTTTGCCTCTATTCGTTCCAACGTAAATATTACTGGACTTTGGTTTTTTACTCCTTTGACCTTTTCTATTCCTTTCATTTTTCTGTATATTCATTTTCTTACAAGAGGTATTGAAGAGCAAAACAAAAAATTCATTATTTATAGTCTCTTGATAATGATTCTCTTGTTACCCATTCATGCTATTTCTGTTTTGTTTGCGATTCCGATTGTTGTAATCTACCTGTTTTGTAATTATGATTATCTCAAAAAAGAATATAAATTTTTCTCACTATTTCTTTTAATTCCTATGATAGGGCTTCTTTTTTACAAATTTATGATAAAAATCCCTTTTAATCAATTGTTTAATCATTTAATTCATGCAATTCAATTTAAACAAGGCTGGGGAGTTTTGGAACTTAGTAATTCTCCTTTTGAACTTTATAGCTTGATAGGATATGTGCTGGCAGTTATTGGAATTTTCTTTTTGTTTACACACAAGAGTATATTAAAAAAATATTTAATTTACTTACTTTGGCCTCTAACCGTTGTAGTCTTGATTTTTGTATTCAAACAAATAGGTATATCTTATCTCTCTCCTTATCAAAGAAATCTTTACTATTTGGTTATCTCGTTGCCATTCTTAAGCGCGCTTGGGTTGTTCTACATTTTAGAATTAGCAAAACAACAAACGAATAAAATAAATATTAAAAATAAAAAAATGATTTATAAAATAATTAAAATAATTTTAATCGTTTTGGTAGTTTGTTTAACTTTAAATTTCTATTTTAATCTTCAAAATCAGGTAAGGCTATATAGAACAATTGACCAAAATGATTACAACGCATTACAATTTCTTTCACAATTCCCTAGCGCAAAAGTGATGGCTCCCGCGATAACTTCTACAGCTCTTTTTCCTATTTCAGGACATAGTTCTGTGGGGACAATTGTTTTTTACGGTAACAGAAAAGATGTCGAGGCTTTTTTTTATATACAGGACTGCAACATTAAAGAACAAATCTTGGGGAAACATAATGTTAAGTACATTTATTCAAAGCAACCGATTGATTGTGGTTGGAAATTGATATATGGTCAAAATAATGTGTTTATTTATAGGAGATAATAGGTAATTAATTTCTTCAACGAGTTTTCTTCTTTGTATTATTTTTTGTCTATATTTTTTTTACTTAAACTTTGCGACCTATCAAGTAAGGCGCACAAGATTCAAGATAAAAAAATATAAATGTAAAAAGTCATAACCAAACAATTTTATCCTTTATGGGGTGCATTTTTTTATTCCCAAACCTTTTTAAATTAACATTATCATAAATATATTATGATAGCTGGAAGAAAATCAACTGGTGGAAAATATAAGAGAACTAAGAAGAAAAAGTTGACTGGTAGACAGAGCGAGGCTAGGATTGTTAAGTTGGCTGAGCAGAAGACTAAGGTTTTGAAGGGGAGAGGTGGGAGCAGGAAGCTGGTTTCTTTGGCGGAGAATAGTGCTCATGTTATTAATAATGGGAAAGCGCAAAGGGCAGAGATAAAGAATGTTCTTGAGACTCCATCTAATACTTTCCTTGCGAGGCAGAATGTTCTTGTTAAAGGGGCAATTATTGAGACGGATCTTGGTCATGCACGAATAACAAATAGACCAAGTCAAGAGGGTTTTGTTCAAGCGGTTATTGTTTCTTAGGTATTTTATCCTATTTTCAGCTAAAATTACAGATTTTTACTCCTCTTTTTTGCTTAAACTTTGCGCCCTATTATAGTAAGACGCACAAGATTCAAGCTAAAAGAATGCAGAGCTAAGTTATTTTATTCCTTATCGAGAAGATTATTTTTCTAATTTCTTTTTTTTTTCTTTGATTTGTGTATCGAAGGCTCTTAATTCTTTTTCCCAATAATCAATTACTGGATTTTCCTTATTTTTAGTCATCTCTTCTTTTATTTTAATTTCATGCTTTCGTTTTTCTATCTCAAGACTCTTAATTCCCTTTAGAATTCTCTTTTTATTTGTCATTTTTGTTCTTCTATTTTATTTTTGATATAGTTATATATTTTTTTTGCATCTTTTACATCCATTACTTTTTGCTCTTTTTTGTTAGATTTATATCGCAAATATGCTTGATATGGCTCTTTAGAGCCTGTTAATTCTTTTATTAGTTTTTTTATTTCGCTGTTTTTTGTTATTTTGTTATTCTTTAGTCCATCTACTAAATATGCCTCTCTTAATCTTAAAACCAAGGAATACATTATTCCATCTGGTATTTTTTCCTTTTCTATTTCTGCTAGAGAAATTAATTCCTTTTGTATTTTTAATGCTGATTTTGTTGAATCAATATGCCATTTTAGATTTTCTTTATTCATTTTTGTATTTCTGTATTTTTGGATGAGATTTTCATTTAGAATTGTTTTTGACTCTTTTAGCATTGGCAACAATGGAAGAATATTTCTTTTTAATGTTTTTTTCAGATTTTCTTTTGAAATTAAAATTATTTCATATTTACCATCTCTTATTTTTCTATTCTCTTTTTGTGTTATTACCAAAATATCAATATCACTGTCTATTGCTTCTTCGTTTCTTGCATAGCTACCAACTAGATAAATTCCTAATACCCCTGTTAAACTTGACTCAAGTATGTCAAATATATCTTTTCTTATATTCTCTGGTTTACTAACTAACTCTACTTTAACTCTGCCATTTCTCCATGCTTTGGGCAAAATCACGCAGGATGAATTCCCATACTTCATAACTGGCTTTACTAATTGATTCTCCATTGTATATACAATGTATGTACATTTATTAAGGTTTCTATTCTTAAAGATGAAGATAAAATACAAAAATTGGCAAAAATCATGGGGAAACTATAAAAACATGTAACCGTAAGCTTTTTAAAGGCAAACCCTTTTTAAGTGTTACTATGGCTTCTCAACAAAGGTGTCCCGAATGTAATAGTACTCACCTAATTTATGATGAAAGTAGAGGAGAGCTACTTTGCGGTGATTGTGGACTATTAGTTGAAGAAAAAATGGTTGATACGAGTCATGAGCTTAGAAGTTTTGATAAAACTGAGAAAAAATCAAGAGGAGGTGCTCCTATTTCTATGCAGAAGTTTGATAAGGGTTTAACCACAAATATTGGGGAAATTTCGGATATTTACAAATTAGATTCTTCTCAGCAGACTAGAAAATATTTGAGACTTAAAAAATGGCAAGAAAGAGTTTCTACTTCGATTGAAAGAAATTTAAGACTTGCTATGTCTGAACTTAGAAGAGTTGCGTCCTTTTTAGAATTACCTTCAGTTGTTAAGGATGAATCTGCTAGAATTTATAATTTTGTTCTTCAGAGAGGCTTAGTTAGGGGGAGAAGCATGGAATCTGTTATCGCTGCATGTATTTATGCTGCTTGCCGTTCTTACAACATCCCAAGAACACTTGATGAAATTGCTAATGCTAGTGAGGTTGAAAGAAAAGAGATTGGTAGAACTTATAGATACATCATTAGAAAGATTGGTATGAAGATGACGCCTTCTTCACCTAAAGACTACATTTCAAGATTTGCGTCTACGTTACATTTGTCTCCTGCCTCGCAAAATGAAGCATTACAAATATTAAATAGAGCAGAAATATCTGAATTGACTTCCGGTAGAGGTCCTGCTGGAATTTCCGCAGCGGCATTATATGTTTCTGCATTACTTAATGATGAGAAAAAAACTCAGCGAGAAGTTGCTGATGTTGCTGGCATCACTGAAGTTACGATTAGAAACAGATATAAGGAATTATTAGAGAGATTGAATTTAGAGGAAAAGATTAAGATTAAAGAGAATGAATCAAGAAAGAAGAAAAAATTACTTCAAGAGCAGAAAAAATAGATTTTTAATTTGATTTATTAATTGTTTACATTATTTTCTTTTTATTTAAAAAAAGAATAATTAGAATAAACCAAATATTTTTTTATTATTTTTTTTTTAGAAGTATTCT
>CAZXBY010000037.1:6004-7035 GCA_964639055.1 Candidatus Woesearchaeota archaeon | reverse complement strand
TGCACTCGGAAAAGCAATGCAATTAGCAATGAAGAGAGATACCTCATTTTATCTTGTAGAAGTTATTTCCGAAAGATTCGATAAGCTCCCACGAGAAGAACAAGTAGAGGTTATGGTTCATGAGTTAATGCATATACCTAAAACATTTGGTGGAGGGTTTGTTCATCATGACCGGGTTTCTGACAAAGCAGTAAAAAATGTTTATAATGATTATTGTAAAATAAGAGAAGAAGAATTAAAAAAAATCAGAGAGGAAATTAAAAAATCAAGATGACTCTAAAAAAATTTACATATTTTGAAAATAAAAAAGAAACAAATATTAAATTAAAACCAGTAAGCCTTTTTTCAACAGGTCTAATGTTCAGGAAAATAAGTCCACCTCTTCTTTTTACATTGCCCAAAGAACAAAGGTTTTCAATAATCTCAATTTTTTGTAAACCCTTTGTCGCCATTTTTCTCGACGATAAAAAACAAGTTATAAAGAAAATACATATCAAAAAATGGAAATTAAAGATTCCCTGTTATGGTAAATATATGATAGAAATCCAAGAGCCTTTTTCTCGTCGGAGGCTCCTCGACAAATAGAAACATTTAAATATAAAAACAACCTAAAAGAAATATCGTATTTGAAAAAAAGGTGAAAAGGAGGTATAAAAAATGGGAAAAGTTATTGTAAAAAATGCAGTTACGAGAAAACCAGGACATCTTTATTACGTTGATGGTAAAGGGAACGTTTGTGAAGCAGTAATGGCTAGAGGTGGTAAGAAGAAAAAGAAATCCGCAAAGAAGCCAGCAGCAAAGAAAAAACCAGTCAAGAAAAAAGTGGTTAAAAAACCAGTTAAGAAGAAAGTAGTAAAGAAAAAACCAGTTAAGAAGAAAGCTGTAAAAAAACCAGCAAAGAAAAAGCCGGTTAAAAAGAAGAAAAGGTAAATCTTAATTTAGTTTCAAATCATACTCAATGGATTTATTGGTTAGGGAGACAATAAATCCATTATTTTTTTTTATTTTTTTTATAATTTCTCATTTTTTAT
>CAZXBY010000037.1:0-5904 GCA_964639055.1 Candidatus Woesearchaeota archaeon | reverse complement strand
TTCAATCGTCTTGTAATTGAGTCATTTTCTGTAATAAAGTAGAATCCATTATTTTTTGCCCTTGATGAACTTTAGTTCGATGGGGTACCCTTTAGGGCTTATTTTTTTTATAATTTCTCATTTTTTATTTCAATCGTCTTGTAATTGAGTCATTTTCTGTAATAAAGTAGAATCCATTATTTTATAACATAGAAATCATTATCAAAAAGTTTTCTTCTCATAATCATCAATAGCTTTATGTAAAGCATCTGCCGCCAAATTAGAACAATGCATTTTAATCGATGGTAATCCGCCTAAAGATTTTGAGACATCATCATTGCTCACCTTTTTGGCCTCATCTATCGTTTTACCTTTAACAATTTCAGTCATAGCAGACGAGGTAGCAATCGCCGCCGCGCATCCAAAGGTCTGAAACTTAATATCTTCTATTTTGTTTCCCTCAACCTTAATATCAACCTTCATAACATCACCACACTTAGGATTCCCAACTTTTCCCACGCCATCAGGATTTTTTATCTCTCCCATGTTCTTAGGATGTAAAAAATGCTCTTTTACCTTAGAATTATAATCAGTATTACTTGCCATTTTCTTCATTTAATTTATCAAGGATTTCTTTAACATCAACACCATGTGCATCGCATCCATCTTTAACTGTTTCAAACTGAGCAATAGGACATCCACCACACATCATTCCCATCTCCATTAATTTGAATGCAGCATCAGGATCTTTATCCATTACTTCCATAAATGTCATATCCTCGGTTATTTTTTTACTCATGGTCTTTTTTCTCCTCTTTAATATTGTCGTCAATTTTAAACGGGCTTATAGCTCTCAATTTTTCAACACTCTCCTTAATTTTTTCAACAACAATTTTAGCACTTTCTAAGTTAATCTCTCTATCTAAACTAATTCTAATACTTCCATGGATATATAATTCATCAACATTAATAGCTTTCAAGACATAGCTCTCCTCCAATTTTGTAGAAGCACAAGCTGAACCCGTAGAAACATAAATTCCTTCTTCGCTTAACATCAACATTAAACTTTCTCCTTCAATCCCATAAAATGAAACATTAATATTATTCCAAATTCTATTATCCAAAGAGCCATTAATTTTTGTTCTCTCAATCTTCATTAATTCATTAACCATAAAATCTCTGACTTCACGAACATTTATTTCTTCATTATCAATTTTAAGAGCCTTAGCGATTCCAATAATTCCAACAGTGTTTTCAGTCCCCCCCCTAAGGTTAAACTCTTGTCCTCCCCCATCAATTAAAGGCTTAATTCTTGTTCCAAGCCTTATATATAGAAATCCAATACCCTTGGGCACATTAATTTTGTGGCCCGATACACTCATTAAATCAATATTCATAGAATTAACATCAATATTTATTTTCTTAAAGCTCTGAACGGCATCAGTATGAAAATAAACCTTTTTCTTTTTACAAATCTCCCCAATCTCCGCTATCGGCTGAACTGTCCCAATCTCATTATTAACATGCATAATACTAACAACTAAAGTATCTTTTCTAATTTTCTTCTCAATATCTTTCACTTCAACAATCCCTTCTTTATTAACTCCTATATAATCAATCTGATATCCTTGCTTTTCAAGTGACCGACAGCTCTCCAGGACAGCAGGATGTTCAATAACACTAGTAATAATATGTTTTTTATCAGGATTGGCAAGTGCTAAGCCTTTAATTGCAAAATTATTCGCCTCAGTTCCACCACTAGTAAAAATTATTTCTTCAGGTTCCGCACCAATAAAATTTGCAATTTTTTTTCTTGCATCTTCAATTTTTTTCTTGACCTTATTCCCAATATTATGCTGACTAGATGGATTTGCATAATATTTTTCATTAAATATCATAATTTCATTAAATACATTTTTATCTACTTTTGTCGTCGCAGCATTATCCAAATAGATTTCTTTCATCCTAAGCAACAGCAGCCTCCTTTACAATGATTTGTTGCATGATTATCAATTAAATCTAGAATTGGAACAATAGTACTTTTATTTAAAGAATAAACCCTTTTCTTGCCTACTTGAGAAACATTAACTATATTACACTCTCTCAAATTAGTTAGAGCATGAGAAATCTTACTCTGTTCAACATTCAAGTCATTAGATATATCTCCAACACTAGCTTCTCCTTCTTTTAATCGTTTAACTATATTTATCCGTAATGGATTGGATAAATTACTAAAAAACTTATAATATGGGTTGCATTTCATATGAATACATCCTCATATGACTATATAAAGATTGTGATTTCAATTAATTTATTTTTACCTTAAGCTCCACTAATAGCCCCAACAGGACAATCAGCTTGAGCCTCTTTTACACATGTAGCTTTCCCGTTCTTAACAATTGCCTTTCCACCCTTCATTTCAAATCCTTCAGAACAACTAGCCTCACAAGCTCCACATCCAATACATTTTTCTTCATCAATTTTAACCATTTTTCAAGTAACCTCCTTCTAACTATACAAAAATTACAAGACAAACTTTATAAACTTTATTTCTTTTATTTAAACATGGATATGTGGATATGGATAGTAATTGTTGCTGTAGTTCTTTTAATAGGGATGTTCCTTTTGTATTATAATAGATTCGTAGCCTTAATTCAACGGGTCAAAAATTCCAAGTCTCAAATAACAGTTCAGCTAAAAAAACGTGCAGACCTTGTTCCAAACTTAGTCAATATGGTAAAAGGCTATATGAAACACGAAAAAACAGTTCTAACCGAAGTAACAAAAGCCCGAACATCAATGATGAAAGCAAAAGGCTTTGAAGGAAAAGTAAAAGCCGGCGGGCAATTACAAGACGCACTAAAGAGTTTATTCGCAGTAGCAGAAAGTTACCCTGACCTAAAAGCAAGCCAAAATTTTCTAGAATTACAACGAGAAGTAGCAGCAATAGAAGACAAAGTCGCTTACGCACGACAATACTACAACGATTCAATCATGACGTACAATACAATATTACAAAAAGTCCCAGGAATGTGGTTTGCAAGTATGTACGGCTTTAAGAAACAAGATTACTTCGAAATTCCAGAAGAAGAAAAGGCCGCACCAAAAATCGAATTCTAGAAATAAATAAAAACCCCTAACGTTTACTATTTACTAATGGAACCAAGATTATCATTTTACAAAGAAATAAACAGGAATAAAAGAAACTCCTTTTTACTAATCTCAATAGTCCTCCTAGTTCTTTTAGCGCTAGTCTACGCAATTTCCGCCGTAGTCAGTCAAGAATATACGTTCATAATTCTAATATTCGGAACAATCATCTCAATATTATATGTTGTAGTAAGTTATTACAAATCAGCCGACATCGCAATTGCTTCAGTTGGCGCAAAAAAAGCAACAAGTTCACATTACAAAAGATATCATAACCTAGTCGAAGGAATAGCACTAGCTTCAGGATTACCAAAACCAAAATTATACATAATGGAAGAACGACAAATCAACGCCTTCGCATCAGGCCGAGACCCACAACATGCTGTAATCTGCGTAACAACAGGTGCTCTAGAGAAACTCGACAAACAAGAACTCGAAGGTGTAATCGCCCACGAAATGTCCCACATCGCAAATTATGATATCCGCTTCATGACACTAACCGCAGTCCTAGTCGGCCTAATCTCAATCGTTTCTCAAATATTTCTACGAAGCTTATGGTTTGGTTCAGGTTCAGGTGGCAAAGACAATAAAAACCAAATCTTTTTAGTAATAGCAATAGTTTTAGCAATCTTATCCCCAATACTAGTCGCATTAGTACAATTAGCAATCTCCCGAAAACGAGAATACGCCGCTGACTCAACCGCTGTTAAGTTTATGCGAAGCCCGACCGGCCTAAAAAACGCTTTAAAGAAGATACAACACAACACGGATGCACAGAAGAAGGTTCCTGATGCAGTATCTTCGTTATTCTTGGCAAAGCCATCACGACGGACAAGGGAGATGTTTCAGACCCACCCTCCATTATCTAAGAGGATAGAAAGACTGGATAATATGTAGACAAATTTATATTACATAAAAATACAAACATTTAAGTAGTGTTATGAATATATATTCATAACTAAATAAGGAGAAAAAATAAAATGCCAAACAAAGATAAAACAGGACCAGAAGGAAAAGGCCCAAAAACCGGAAGACAGATGGGAGATTGCGAAAGCACAGAACCCGTTAACGGTAAAGTTAGAGGCCAATGTGGAAGAGGAATGGGTAGAGGTAGAGCAAATAATAGCTAAAAATGCCAAGACCTCGATTAAAAAGGAGAATTAGGGGACAACCTAATTCTTCTTACTTCAAGCCAGCCGGAATAAGAATGATTGAATTAGAAGAGATAGTATTAACAATGCCAGAATTTGAAGCAATAAGATTAAAAGATTTTGAAAGTTTAGATCAAAAAGGATGTGCAGAAAAAATGAATATTTCTCAATCAACATTTCACAGAATAATATTGGTCGCAAGAAATAAAATAGCTGATGCCATAATAAATGGTAAGGCAATAAAAATAGAGAGAGGGATTTTAAAATGAAAATTTTAATAGCTATAGATGAAAAAAAAGGTGAAAATTCCAAGCTTAGTGAACATTTTGGACATTGCCCATATTTCGCAATTTATGAAACAAACACAAAAAAATTAGAAATCCTAGAAAATAAGATAGAACATTCAAATTCTAATTTGACGCCAGTAGACCAAATTATGAAATTTTCTCCAGATATAGTATTTACTCTAGGAATTGGGCAAAGAGCAATAAAATTATTTAATGAAAAAAATATTAAAATTAAAACTGGAAATTACAAAATTGTCAAAGAAGTTATTGAAAATATAGAAAATCTTCATGAAATAAAAAATGGTTGCAATCATTAACAATGGTAGAAAATAATACTATTAAACAATCTGCATATAAGGCAATAAAAGGTTTATGGATGTCTTCGCCAATGATTCTTGGAACAGCTCTTTTAATAAGCTTAATCTCAACAATAGTTCCAAAATCATTTTATACATCAGTTTTTAGTAGAAATTATATTTTTGATTCTTTAATAGGAGGTGCAATTGGAAGCATTTCCGCAGGGAATCCTATAACAAGTTATATTTTTGGAGGAGAAATGTTGGCTCAAGGAGTAGGATTAATAGCCGTAACTGCATTTTTAGTCTCTTGGGTAACTGTTGGAATAATTCAATTACCTGCAGAATCCGCAATACTTGGAAAAAAATTTGCATTAATAAGAAATATCACTTCCTTTGTTCTTTCAATTATTGTAGCAATAATTACTATATTAATTTTAGGAGTATTAACATGAAATTTAAAGATAAATTAAAACAACTTCCAAAATCATGGTATTTTCTGTTAATAATAATTTTAATATATTTAATAATTTCAATATTTAATAAAGAAATTTATTTAAATAGTTTAATATTTTTTAATCAATTAATTTATAAAATAATACCTATCTTTTTGTTAGTTTTTGTTTTAATGACTTTATCAAATTATTTCATAACTCCTAATTTTGTAACAAGACATCTAAAAGACAAGGGATTGAAGAAATGGTTTTTTGTAGTCGTTGGAGGTATCTTGTCTTCTGGTCCAATTTATATGTGGTATCCACTTTTGGCAGATTTAAAAAAGAGAGGATTAAGCTATGGCTTAATTGCTTGTTTCTTGTATAATAGAGCAATTAAAATTCCATTATTACCTTTGGCTATTATTTACTTTAGTTGGCAATATATTTTTATATTAACTTTAGTTATGATTTTTATGTCAGTTATTCAGGGAATATTAATAAACAAAATAATGGAGGTAAAAAAATGAAAATTGCAATAGCGTCTGAAGGGAAAAACGAAGATTCCGAAATTAGTCAAAAAGGAGGAAGATCTCCTTACTATCTT
>CAZXBY010000036.1:0-7135 GCA_964639055.1 Candidatus Woesearchaeota archaeon | reverse complement strand
TTAGATTGATAATAAACTCATGGCAATTTTCTCCTGAAACACCTAATTATCCGTCTCTTTTCTTTAGCGATTTTTGTTCAAGGATGATGTGGGAGGGGATTGGGTGAGATGGGCTTGACATATTTCAATAAAACCGGAACTTTCCACACAACTCTTTTACTTCTTGTTTGATTTTTTTTCTGATTGGTTCGTTGGACATGTGGTTAATTACATCAGCCATATAATTCCCGACTACTTCCATTTCTTTTTCTTTCATGCCTTGGGTTGTCAAGATTGGGGTGCCTAGCCTTATGCCTGAGGGCTTGAATGGGGTTGATGGGTCAAAGGGGATTGTATTTGCATTGGTTATTATACCGGCTTCTTCTAGAGCGATTGCAACGGCCTTTCCTTTGCCTGGTTCTGCAATTGCTTTTGTTTTGATTAAATCAATTAATAACAAATGATTGTCTGTGCCATCGGAGACTAAATTAATATTTCTTGCCTTTAGTGTTTCTGCTAAGGCTTTTGCATTTTTTATTATTTGTTTAGAATACTCTCTGAATTCTTGAGTTGATGCCTCTTTAAAGCAGATTGCTTTAGCGGCGATGGTATGTTCGTGAGGACCGCCTTGTAGCCCCGGGAACACTGCTTTATCTATTGCTTTGGCATATTCTTCTTTACACATAACTATTGCGCTTCTGGGCCCTCGTAAGGTCTTATGAGTGGTAGTTGTGACGAAGTCTGCATGGGGAAATGGGTGGGGATGAGTGTTTGTTGCTACTAGTCCAGCGATATGAGATATATCAGCTAATAAATATGCGCCTATTTCTTTTGCTATTTTTGCGAAAGCTTCAAAATCTATTATTCTTGGATATGCTGTTGCTCCGCATACTATCATTTTTGGTCTTTCTCTTAATGCTATTTCTCTAATATTTTCCATATCGATTAGGCTTGTTTCGAGATCGACTCCATATGAGATAAAGTCATAATTTTTTCCTGAGAAGTTTACCGAGGAGCCATGAGTTAAGTGTCCTCCATGGTTTAGATTCATTCCTAATATTTTGTCGCCCTTTTCTAACATCGCAAAGTATACTGCCATATTTGCGGGACTACCTGAATTTGTTTGGACATTTACGTGTTCGGCATTAAATAATTTCTTTGCTCTGTCTATTGCTAAAAGTTCTACTTGATCTATATACTTGTTTCCTTGATAATATCTTTTAAGAGGATATCCTTCTGCATATTTATTGTTTAAAACTGAACCACATGCTGACAAAACATCTTTTGAACAAAAGTTTTCTGAGGGTATCATGTTCAATGTTTCTTTTTGTCGTGTAAGTTCATTTTGAATTATTATTTTGACTTCTGGGTCATTTTCTATTTTTACATTTGAAAAACTTTTTCTTATATATGTTTCAAAAGCGAATTCTTCTTTTTCTTCTTTTGAAGTTAATGTCCATTTTGAATAATCTATTTCTGGGAAAAACACATCTCCTTTATATTCACCTTTTACTTTTGTTAATTCTAACTTGTTTGCAACTTTTAGACCTTGAGCGTATACGCTTGCTCCTCCTATTATAAAGATTTTATCATAGTTTTTGCAGAAATCTAATGCATCTTCAAAAGATGTTTTAACTATTACTCCTGGGGCTACATAATCCTCTTCAAAATTTAAAACTATATTTAATCTATTTGGAAGTGGTTTTATTGGTAGTGACTCGAATGTTTTGGAGCCCATTATTACGGCATGACCATTGGTTAAACTTTTGAATCTTTGAAAGTCTTCTTTGAAATACCAAGGAATTTCTTGTCCGTTTCCTATTACGCCATTTTCGGCGATGGCTGCGATTACTATTATTTCTTTCATACTGCAATCTCGAATTTAATTGTTGGATGATACTCGTAATCTAATACTTTTGTGTCTTCATATTCCCAGTCAAAAATCGATGTGAAATTTTCTGTTTTTATTTTTGGTAGTGGATAAGGCCTTCGTTTTATTTGTTCTTTTATTCCTTTGAGTTGGTTTATGTAAAGGTGAGTGTCGGCGAGGAAGCCTACGAGTTTTCCTTCTTGCAAGTTCGCTTCTTTTGCTAGTAGGTGCAATAATAATGCGTAGCTTGCTATGTTGAACGGTAGACCTAATGCGCTGTCGACTGATCGTTGGTTCCAAAGTAGGTTTAGCTTTCCGTCGATTACTGTGACTTGGAAAGCGTAGTGGCATGGAGGTAGGGCCATTCGTTTTATGTCGGTTGGGTTCCAGGCTGAGACAATCATTCGTCTATCGCTTGGGTCTTGTTTTAATTTTTCTACGACATTTTTTAATTGGTCGATTCCAGTTGTTGTTCCTTGATTAAATGTTGTATATTCTCCGCCGAAGTGTCTCCATTGCCAGCCATAAATTGGGCCTAATTCTCGTTCTTGTTTCATTTTGGCTTTTGTTTCTTCGTCGTTGCCGTAGGGTACGATGTCGGAGGAGCACCATTCGTCCCAGATGTGATTGTTTCTTTCGATTAACCAGGTTTTGTCGGTTATGCCTTTGATAAAGAATTCTAATTCGGAAGCGATTAATCTAAATGGGACTCTTTTTGTTGTTAGTAGGGGGAAACCTTCTGACATATCGTGTTCGAAGAAAGCGCCGGCGACTGCTATGGTGTCGATTCCTGTTCGGTTTTCTTTTAGAGTACCTTCGTCGAGTATCTTTTGTATTATGTCTAGGTATGCTTTCATTATTTTACCTTATAGATTTTTTCTAAAATTGAGAGAATTCTTTCTCGTTCTTCTGGACAAATAGCATCTTGGGGAGTTTGGCATAAGCAAAATTCTTCAGGAGTCATCATAGGCTCTGCATCATCATCTGAAAAACTTGAGTCTTCTAAAGTCTCTTTACTTAAATCACTATCATAATCTTTAGTTGAATTGTATTGATCTTTTATAAAAAATTCTTCTTCTGTGCATTCTAATACTTTTGATATTTTCTCCCATACTTCTTCTGAGATATCTTCTGGTGTTCTTAGGGTATCAAGTGTTCCATTTGGAGCGCAATTAATTTTAATCCAGTTGTAAATTCTTGCTAGATGAAGATAAGATTCTTCTGCATTTTTCAAATGCTCAATATTTCCTTCATGTCCGTCTAATTTTTCTGCGCCTGGATGGAATTCGGATTTTCTTTCTCGTGTTTTCATCAACCCTTGACCTACCATGTATGGCATATATAGAAGCATTATTGCGTCAGGTTTTGGGAGTTCGAAATTGTCGTATTCTAATTCTCTTAACCATTCAAAAAATTGTTCTCTTTCTTCTTGGCTTCTTATCTTTCCACCTTGATGTCCCATATTTGATTCGACATATCTGTCCAATATTACAACGTCATATTCTTCTAATGCATCTGTGATATATTTTTTTGAAGCATATCTATCTTCTGCATAAAATATTGAGGCTAATTTTGCTGGAATTTCATTTGCTGGTCCGAATGCTCCATCTAGGTACCTTCTTACTATTTTACCTGTTGGTGTTTTATAGTTTGGAAAATCAAGAACAATAAATGTTTTTCTCATTTCAGTTAAGTTTTCTTTTAATAAATTAATTTGTGTAGATTTTCCGGAGCAGTCTGTCCCTTCTATTACAATTAATTTACCTCTTTTCATACTTCTTAAAAAACTATTTTATTAATAAATAAATATTGACTGGAGTATATATGTTGGAGTTTAATCTTTGTCTTGGACGTATGGTACTCCGTCTGTGAGCGCACGTTGAGCTTTCACTAATTCACTCCCTAAGTACATGGCATGGCTTGTGTCTGAGACTCGCCTTGAGACTCCTTTTATTGCCTTGTTTGCTGATGCATATTTCTGTTCTCCTATTGTTTTTCCGTCTGGAGCTAGGTGAGATACTCTTATTTGGTTATCATCTAATGAAATAAGGAAGTTTCCACGAGGGTCTGCATATGTTTTTCTTCCTGGATTTTGTTCGAGTACTTTTAATGCACCATCCCAGTTAGGAGAATAAATATGGGCACTGTTAGAAAGAATTTCTAAATCACCAGGCTTTTGGCCAATAGCGTCCGCGATTTCGTATTGAACCGCTCTTAACCCAATAGCGTTCTCAGGCCATGCTCTAAACATATCGTTACTCCTAATATAGGCTGTAAAATGCATACGGCGGCCTTGAACTAATCCCTGTATAAGATCTAAGCATGGGCTTCTTGGGTTATCGTGGTCTTGTTCAACATTCCATGTAGATCCTAATGCTCTCCTTGAGAACGGTGTTTCTTTTAAATCTTCAATCATTCCTGCTACCTGATCAATACCGTTATGGTCCCTTAACCTTGAACCGTACGAATAAGCCACGCCTTCTGGAGGGGTTCCTGACATTAACTGTGGCAAATATTCTTGTAAGTGTTTTGGAGTGAATTGGAAAAAGTCTCGCCATTTTACATCGCTTGGGTCTTCTTTTGTTATGATTGACATTAACCCGACTAATTCTCTTTGATCGTCACCGTATTGACTTTTTTTAACTTGACCGTAAGTCATTATTTTATCTAAAACATCTAACCATACATCGCCCATATATTCTCCCCTTGCAACCATCCCTGTTTCCTCTGACGGAAGCGTTTCTGGAGACGTTGGAGCGACTACTTTGTATTGTTCTCGGGTTCCCCAATTCTCTGATGATTGATTTAAACTTGATAAATAAT
This sequence comes from Candidatus Woesearchaeota archaeon, assembly GCA_964639055.1. Taxonomy (GTDB): domain Archaea; phylum Nanobdellota; class Nanobdellia; order Pacearchaeales; family GW2011-AR1; genus JAGVXH01. Next base: position 2,463 of record CAZXBY010000036.1, on the reverse strand, counting down.
CACCTAATTCATCTTTTCTAAAACTTCTTGCATCAACCAATTTCACAGCCTTTCTTAACATATCTAGTGATTCTACTGGAATTTCTCTATGTAATCTGACATCATTAGCACCGATAATATGATGGTCACTATCAACACCATTTTGAAAAAATGCGTTAAGAGCTTCAGAAGAATGATTTAAATCGTTTCCATACATTACAAGCGTGTTTATCCTTTTATTTGTTAAAAGATTTCTTGCAATCCAACTTAAACCTTCATCTCTTGAATAACATTGACCGGCGACGGCGAAGTTTTTTTTTGCTACACGTTCTAGAACTTTTTCTTTTGGTGTCCACAATGTACAGAGTCCGACATTGCTGCCGTGATTTCCAAGTGTTAATTGATCTCCGTAATAAAGTGGCCATTCTTCGCTCATCGGTAAGTGAAGTTTATTTTATTAATAAAGAATTATTGGATGGAGTATATATGTTATACACACTTGATTATTTTACAAAAGTTGCATAAATCGCCTCGGGATGGTTCGCCACAAACTTTACAGATTTTTATCTCTGCCTGACTTTCTTTTCTTAATTTTGGGATTAACTTTTGAAATCCTTTTACTATTTTTTCTTTTTCAGAATCTGTTATTTGTTTCATCCATTCTCTTGTGTCTGTTCTATATGTGTTAAATGCACAAGGGCATTTGTCGTACAAGATATCAAATTCTTTAGCTTTTGCATATTTTCTTATTTCTGATTCTGGGATAAAAAATAATGGCTTTACTCTTTGAGCGAATCCTTTAATCGGTTTTCCGCCTGTTGCTGGAGAAGAGTTTACTCCTAACATTACATTTCCTTTTAAAAAATTCATTAGAACGTTTTGAGTTTCGTCATCCAAATTATGACCGGTTACTAGCTTATCTGCTTTAAGTTTTTTAGCGTGCTTATTTAGAAGCCATCTTTTGATTGTTCCGCAGACTGTGCAACCTGTTAAGTTTTTTTGTTTTTTTAGAACTGCTTTAATAAAACATATTCCTTGTCCTAACTCTTTTTTTAAGTCAATTATTTCTAGTGGTATGTTTTGTTCTTTACATAATTTTATCATTTTTTCATTATGTATTTTTGACCAGTTACCTAGATGTAAGTCTATCATTAATCCATGAACATTATAATTTAATTTTTTTAATATATAAAGGATAGTTGTTGAATCTTTTCCTCCGGAGAGAGCTATAACTACTTTGTCGGTTTTTTTTAATAATTTGTATTTTTTTATTGTTTTTGCAATTTCTTTTTCGATGTTCATGTAATATATATGTTAGAATAAAGTTTAAAAGGTTTTAATAAAATAAAAAAATTAACATTGATCAGTTGTTTCTGAACCAGAAGTTGAGTAACCAAATCCTGGCGCTGGATTCTCTGTTGATAATTCTTCACTACATTCTTCTGGAGCATCATTGAAAGCGCTACAAACTCCTGTTAAGTAACTTGCTGCATTTCTTCCATACTGTGCTTGAACTCCGTTAATTACTAGTGTTGGTGAACCACCTACTCCGTATTGTTGACTTAGGGCTGAATCTTCTGCGTAATACTCATCAGCTTTACCATTTGAAATACATTCAGCTAACGCATTTTCATCAATTCCTGTTGCTATTCTTGAACTTTCGGAATCTCCTTCTTTTAAGAATTCTTTTAAGTATGGGATATATTTATCAGATTGTTCTTCTCTAATACAAACTTGAATTGGAGTTTCGTCTGGTTCTTGACCTTCTCCTTCATGCATAAAGTAATGAACGAATCTAATCTTAACATCAGCTACTTCACTTAATGTTTCTATTACTGGGATAAAACCTTTTTCTGCTTGTGTACCATATGGGCAATGTGTCATTATAAATAATTCAGCAGTTGGTTTTTCTGACTTTGGAACTTCTTGAGGTGTTGGTGTTTCTGTTGCTTGAGTAGCCGCTTGTTCGGCTTGTGCAAGGACAGTTGCTATTGGAATAATGCTTGGGACAAGATTTTTTCCGTCACTTGTTAAATATACTGGAACATCTTGATCTTGAATTGTTACTGTTACTTCGTATAATCCGTCTGAAAAGTTTACATTAACTAATTCTGCTTCTAATCCTTGAACTTCAGCAAAATTTAAAACGATTTTTCCGGCCTCTTTTTCTCCAATAACGCCACCTGTTGAGGACATTGGATTAAAAACCATTATTAATAGTACAATAGCTAAAACAATTGTTGAAATTGCCCAATAATTACTTGTTAATTCTTTTTTAATTTTTTTTACAATCGGTTTGTTGCTAAAAGAGGTTTTTTTTGAATTACTTTGATTAGTTATATTATTGGAATGATTGTCATGATTAGAGTGGTTGTGTTTAGAATGGTTATGATTGTTATGATTAGGGTGATTATCATTATTGTCAGAATTGTTTTCTTTCTTATTTTCGTTATTTTCTTCCTTTTTTTCGTTGAAGTTTTCTTC
>CAZXBY010000035.1:0-7252 GCA_964639055.1 Candidatus Woesearchaeota archaeon | reverse complement strand
GGGAATTGTATGTATTACTTAACAATTATTTTAGTTCACAAAAAGTTGATTAATTTACTTTAAATGTACATTGCCAACGGAATTTATGGGGACCGATGTCGCCTGCTTTTCGTATTTCTATTTTACCTATTTTGTTCTTTGTGTCTCTTTTTATTTCATTTAATACTTCTTCTTTTGTTCCAAAGCCGTGATAAAAAATAATTGTTCCTTTTTTTGACATTTTTAAAATATCTTTTAGAAATGTGTCTTCTAAGTTTGGTCGAGGCATTAGGATGATATCAAATTTTTCTTTTAATTTTTTGGGTAAGTTTTTTGCGTCTTCTTCTATTATTTGAATTTGATTATTTAATTTGTTTAATTTTACATTTTCTTTTGCGTAGAGGCAGGCATCTTTGTTTAGTTCATTGGATATTATTTTTATGTTTTTATTTTTGAGTTTTTTTGCGATTGTTATTGGGTATGGGGCGACTCCAGCGAAACAAACTAAAATCTTGGATACTCTCACAGATTTATTTTTATTATTGGTTGGGGCAGGCTCATTGTTTTTTGCTAGTTTGGCTACTTCTTCAGAAATAATTTTTCTTTCGTTTGACAGTCTGGGAGAGAAATATGTTTTGTTAATATTAAATTTGAAGATGCAATTGTTTTCTTTATAGATTGTAACGAATTTTTTCTCTCCTGCTAAATATTTTGTGGTTGGAATTCTTAATACTCCTGAGAATTTTTCTGTTTTTTCTAGGACTGTGTTTATATTTTTATGCTGTTTTAAAAAACGCCATGCTTTGAATTTTTTTATTGGCCAAAATGTTTTATATGGGAATTTTAAGATAGCTATGTCTCCGATGATATCTTGAGGTATCTTTTTCATAACATGGGATGAACAGAAATCTATAAAAAGGTTTAGTTATTTGTGTTCTTATGGGTATTAAAGTAATATTAAAAATGTTTCATGAAAGCATTTGTTCAATTGTGGAGATAAAAAATGCTTAAAGGAAGTGAAACGGAAAAAAATTTGTTGAAGAGTTTTGCTGGTGAGAGTCAGGCGAGGATGAGGTATACTTATTTTGCGAGTGTTGCTAAAAAAGAAGGTTATGAACAAGTTTCTGCATTATTTATTGAGACAGCGGATAATGAGAAAGAGCATGCTAAGATGTTTTTTAAATATTTGAAGGATGGAGCAGGAAAACCTTTGGAGATAACAGCTAGTTATCCTTCAGGTTATATTGGTGATACAAAAGAAAATTTAAAGATGGCGGCTGATGGGGAAAAGGAAGAATGGGAAACTCTTTATCCTGAGTTTGAAAGGGTTGCAAGAGAAGAGGGATTTTTAGAGATTGCTTCAACATTTAAGGAAATTGCTGAAGTTGAAGAAGAGCATGAGAAAAGATATAGAAAATTACTCTCTAATATTGAGGAAAATAAAGTTTTCAAAAGAGAGGGAGACAATGTAAGTTGGAAGTGTAGAAATTGTGGGTATGTTCATGAAGGAGATGAGGCGCCTGGAGTTTGTCCAGCATGTAAGCATCCACAGAGTTATTATGAGTTGTTTTTTGAAAATTATTGATTGTTAAATGAAGTATATATAATCTTAAAAAGTGTTTTTTGTGTTTTTTGTTATGCCAATTTATATGTTTAAATGTCCTGAATGTAAAGGAAAAGCAGAGTATTTAGTGAGGAATTATGGTGGTGTTCCTGATGAGCCTTGTTGTGCTTGTGGTTCTGAGGGTGATATGGAAAGAATTTTTGAGGGAAGTGCTTTTGCTGTGCATACAAATACTGCGAATAGAAGGTCGGAACAAAATAGAGATTCTCAAGATGGTTTGCCAAATAAGATTGCTTTAAAAATACTTAAAGGAATGCCGGCTCCGGAAGCGATAATAGGTGTTGATGTAAAAAGTCAAAAAGCAAAATTCTATAAGCCTGAGTTTTAAGTCTTGAAATGATTTAGGGTAAAGTTATTTAAGTTCGGGTTTGGTTCTTTTGTTATGACAAAAAAGGAAGAAGTGTATAAGTGTGAAGTTTGTGGAAATATTGTTGAGGTTTTACATGAGGGTGTTGGAACATTAGTTTGTTGTGGTAAATCTATGGTTTTACAAGTGGAGGGGGCAAAGGGTGAATATACAGAGAAACATGCTCCAATTATTGATGGTAAGTTAGTGAAGGTTGGATTTGTTTCTCATCCGATGACTGAGGAACATTATATTGAATGGATTGAAGCTACTTCTTCTGAAGGTGTTAAGGCTAAGGTTTTTTTGAATCCATTGAAGGATAAAGAAGCTAAAGCGGTGTTCTGTTTTGAGCCAGTTAGTGCTAGAATGTATTGTAATATTCACGGGTTGTGGGTTGGTTGATTACAAATATTTTTTAAATGCGTTAAGGTGTGTGTTTTTATGGAAGAATTGATTCTGAAAGTTGATGAGTTACGAAGAGGGGATGTTAGAAAGACTATTGATGGTCGGATGAAAGAGTTTGTTAAAATTGGGCAGTCTGAGGAAAAGATTTTTAGCGAGTTATGTTTTTGTTTGTTGACAGCGAATTTTCAAGCAGAAAAATCTATTCTTATTCAGAAAGAAATTGAGAAAGATTTTTTTGAGGCAAGCGAAGGAAAACTTAAAAAGAAGTTGAAGGAGTTAGGGCATAGATTTTGGCCGCAGAGGGCTGAGAGGATTATCTTAGCTAGGAAAAAAAAGGATGAACTATTGAAAGTTGTGATGTTGGGTGACGAATTTGTAATTCGAGATTGGATAGTTGAAAATGTTAAGGGGATTGGGATGAAGGAGGCGAGTCATTTTTTAAGGAATATCGGTTTTAACGATGTCGCTATTATCGATTTTCATATTGTTGATTTATTGGTTCGTGAGGGAGGAATTGAGAGTTTTAAAAGTTTGAACAAAGGGAAATACTTTGAGATTGAAAGTGTTTTGAGGGATTTGGGAGAAAAGGTTGGCTTAAGTTTAGGAGAATTGGATTTATACTTATGGTATATCGAGACTGGAAAAGTATTAAAGTAAGTTAAGGTTCTCTTTTTTATGAGTTATAAGTTTTTGGAGCATACAGCTGATGTGAAGTTTGAAGCTGAGGGGAAAAGTTTGGAGGAGGTTTTTATTAGTTCGGCTGATGCATTGTTCGAAACTATTTATGGTGATTTAAAGATTAAAGGAAAAATTAAAAAAGAAATAGATGTTGAGGGGGAGGATAATATGAGTTTGTTATATTCTTTTTTAGAAGAGTTTTTATTTTTGTTGGATGCTGAAGATTTTGTGGGCTTAAAAGTTGAGGATGTTAAAATTAATGGGTATAAATTGAGTGCAAAAGTCGTGGGGGATAAAAAGAGTAATTATAATTTTACAAATGATGTTAAAGCGATTACATATAGTGATATGAAGATTGAAGAAAAAAAGGGGAAGTGGGTGGCCGTTGGTGTATATGATGTGTAGGAATGTTGTATAATTGTTTTTTAAAAAAATTAATTGAATAAAGAATGTGTATTGTTTAGTAAAAGTAGATTTTTTAAATAGTGTTTCTTTATTGTTTTTATGAATGAGAATAATGTTGGTGAATTAAAAAAGGAAGTTGTAGCTCAGAAAAAAGAGGTTTTGGCGCAAAAAGAAGAAATTGTAGCTCAGAAAAAGGAAATGATGTCTCAGAAGAAGGAGGTTGTTGCTCAAAAGAAAGAAATAACGGCTCAGAAAAAAGAATTTTTGGCTCAGAAGAAAGAGGTTCAGGAATTGAGAGCGGAAGGAAAGAGTTTGAATAGACAATTAAAATTAAGGTTAAAGAGGCATGCAGGTACTTATGTTCTTGAAACGAGGAGAGCGTTATCGACTGCGGTTTTAGCTGCTTTTGCTTTTTTGATGGCGTTATCATGGAGGGAATATATTAATGAATGGGTTGAGTCGGCTGTTGCGATTAGTCCTGTTCAGGGAAGTTTGATTAGTGCGTTGATGGTGACTTTGATTTCTGTTGTGGGTATTTTAATTGTTACAAAGTTTTTGCAAGTTAAAGGGTAGGTAATCTTTTATATTGAGTTATTCTATAGAGTTTTTATGGAAGAAATAAAAAAAGTTTCAGAGTATCTATGGGAAATTCCTAAGAGTGGGAAGATGAATGTAGTGGGGAAATTTTTTGCTAGTGAAAAATTAATGGATGCGACAAAAGGAGATAAAACATTGGATCAGGTGAAGAATGTTGCTTGTTTGCCGGGAATTGTTGGGGGGTCGTTTGCTATGCCGGATTTTCATCAGGGTTACGGTTTTCCTATTGGTGGGGTTGCTGCATTTGATTTAGATAAGGGGGTTGTTTGTCCGGGTGGAGTTGGGTATGATATCAATTGTTCGGTTCGGTTACTTGCGACTAATTTAACGAGGAAAGATTTTGAGGGGAAGGAAAAAGATATTCTTCATTCTTTGTTTAGAAGTGTGCCTAGTGGTGTTGGACGGGGGGGGGCTTTGAAACTTGATTTAAAAAAATTGGATGAGGTTTTAATTGGTGGGGCAGAGTGGGTTGTTAACAATGGCTATGGTTTTAAGGAAGATTTGTTACATATTGAAGAGAATGGAAAGATGAAAGGGTGTGACGTATCCTTTGTTTCTCAAAGAGCTAAGGGGAGAGGGATGTCGCAATTGGGAAGTCTGGGGGCTGGAAATCATTTTTTAGATGTTTTAGTGGTTGATGAAATATTTGATGAAAGAATTGCTAAAGTGTTTGGTTTAAAAGTTGGGCAGGTTGTTATTCTGATTCATTGTGGTAGTCGTGGACTTGGCCATCAGGTTGCAAGTGATTATATTAGATTGATGGAAAAGGAATACGGTGTTAGCGGATTACTTGACAGGGAACTTGTTAATGCACCTATAAAAAGTGAACTTGGAAAAAAATATCTTGGTGCGATGGCATGTGCGGCAAATTTTGCTTTTGCGAATAAACAGTTGATTACTCATTGGGTGAGAGAAGATTTGAAGCATTATTTTCCGAAGTTTGAAGCTAAGGTTGTTTATGATATATGTCACAATATTGCTAAATTTGAGAAACATAAGGTTGATGGGAAGGAAAAAGAGCTTTTGGTTATGAGGAAGGGAGCGACTAGGTCGTTTGGTCCGGGAAGAGAGGAAATTCCTGAGGATTTCAGAAAGGTTGGACAGCCTGTTTTGATTCCGGGGTCGATGGGGACATCTAGTTATGTTTTGTGTGGAACAAAAAAAGCTGAAGATATTTCGTTTGGTTCGACTGCTCATGGAGCGGGGAGGACAAAAAGTCGAGTTCAGGCAAAGAAGGATATGTCTTTTTTTGATGCTAAAAAGGATATGGAAAAGAGAGGGGTTTTTGTTGAGTTTGGGGGGCAGAAGGGGTTGGTTGAAGAATCTCCATTTTCCTATAAAGATATTGAGGAAGTTGTGGATGTGTCAGATAAGGTTGGTATTGGTAAAAAGGTTGCTAGGTTGAATCCATTTATGGTTGTGATTGGATAGACTGAAATAGTTGACGATAATTTATTCTTTTTATTAAAAAATATCAAGTACTGATTTCCCCCCCTTCTATCTTTACGATTTTCTCTTAATGATTAGGGGGAAATATAAAAGTCATAAGATTGTGGAGGATATCAGGAAATATGAAGGAGAGGTTGTTCTGACAGTATTGAAGAAAAACAAAGATTTTATAAATTGTTAATGTATTAATTTATTATGAGAAAAGAGGGATTGGTGTTTGTAGTTGTTTTGTTGTTATTTTGTGTAGTTGTTTTTGCGGGGACTACTTCTGAGAATGATATGGAAGTTGAGATTGTTGGTTGTAATGATACGTTGGAACATTTTGCTCAAATTTATGATTGTTTAGGAAATGCATATTGTGCTTCGCAGGATAATCTTTTAGATTCTTTTGCTGTGGCTGGTGCGTGTGCTAGAATGCAGCCTTTTGTTCCGGAGAATCCAGGTGATATTTGTTGTGATTTAATTGAAAATAAATGTGAGGATAATGGTGATGGCTTTTTGTGTGTTCCAAGAGTAAAGGATTGTTCGCTTTATACTGAGGAAGGTGAGGATGTCTGTGAGGTAAATCAGTGTTATTGGGATGAAATGAATGGTGTGTGTGTTTCTTTTAGTAGGGGGTGTTATGATTATACAGATTCGACTGATTGTACTGATGATGTTCAGAATGTTGCAAAAGAGGATCCTAATTGTAAGTATGGTGAGTATCAATTGGGTGGGAATCCTTATGTTGTTAGTAGGGATACATGTAACTGTGTATGGGTTGATACGGGTGTTGGGGCGTGTAGTTTAAGATATAATGTTACTATGGGATATGGAGATGGGTCTGATCATTCTTTATGTTCGTATTTGTTGAATGTTACTGAATATTGTGAGGAAGGGGATATTGGTTTTGAAAAATATATTTATGAGGCGACTTATAATGAAAATTCTATGCCAGTTTCTGGGTTGAATCCAAGTGATGTGGCTTGTGCTGATAGGGCGGGGCAGAGGAGATGTGGTGTTCCTGTTGTTAAGGTTCCTTTTTTCGATTTTACAAATTTAATTTTGGTGGTTTTGTGTATTTTTATGATATATTGTTTTAGATCTAAATTTAATTTGTGGTTAAGGCAATGAGAGCATTTTTTGTTTTTTGTTTTTTGTTTTTATTTTTGTTTTCTTTTGTTTATTCTGAGAGAACTTCAGAGGCTGAGACTTCTTTTTTTATTGAACCGGAAAGTGGGATTGTTGATGAAAAAGTAATTCAGGATAGTAATTCTTTGTTTGATTTCTTTTTTTTGGGTTTGGTTGTTGTTATGATTGCTGTAGTTTTGTATTTTTTGGTTAAGGGTGTGGAAAAAAAGAAGATAGAGAGTAAGGTTAAGGTAAAAAGAGATAATATTAATAAAAAAAAAGAATAGTGTAAGTAAAAAAAAGGAAATAATTTATAAATAAGGTTTTGTTTGTTTATTTATGAAAAAGGTTGTGATGTTTTTTGTTTTTGTTTGTTTTATTTCGTTAGCTTTGGCTTCATTTAATGTTACTAATATTTCTATTGAAAATAATTATCCATTAAATCAAATTCTTCGAGGAGAAATGAATATTAATGTAAGTAATATGGACTCAGATGTTCGTTTAACGAGTAATAAGGGACATGACGTTCTTTTTCTTGATTTGTTGAAAAATAATAGTGCTCTTTATTCCTGTGTTCCTGATGATTGTGAGAATGGCTATGAAATGGGTAGTGAGGTGTCGTCGTTGAGTCGTGATTTGGTGCCGGGTGATAATCTTTT
>CAZXBY010000034.1:0-7531 GCA_964639055.1 Candidatus Woesearchaeota archaeon | reverse complement strand
GATCCCAAATCTCAAAATTTATAAATACCAAATAAGTAATATATGTATGCCAACAAAAAAAAGAGGAAAAAGAAATGCACCTAATTATTCAAATACAGGAATTTCAACACCTTTTGTAAATGTACTAGCAATAATATCAATACTTGGTTTTGCAGGAATAATAAGTTTAACTCTCTTCACTAAAAATATCGAATCATATATCGAATCATTATGGTTAATGATAATGGGCTTCGGATTTATGATTGAATCAAGTCCAATTCAACTCTATGAGAGTATACAAAATAAACTAACAAACAGAAATTTCTCATCTCTAACAACTTTCATCGTTGGAGTCATAGCTTCACTAGCCGGCTTACTTAGTATTCCAGAGATAGGTATACAAAATCAAGCCTTTGAGGCAATTAAAGGAGTAATTAGTATAATTGCCATCATATTTATAATTGTTCAAACATGGGTGATAAAATGAATAAAGAAAAAATATTAACGTATATAACACATATCTTTTTTCTTGGATTTTTCATAATTTACCTATTGCAAAAGAATTACGAATTTATAGGCTATACCTTAATAACATTATTATTATTTTGGCTTGTAATTTTTATATACAAAAAATATAATCTCCCATTTCTCGTCCTCTTCGGTTTTATCGTTTGGGTCTTCTTACATATGTTAGGTGGAATAGATTTTAATGGTGTTCGAGTATATGGTATTATGTTAATCAATCTCATAGGTGCTCCATTATTCATCTTAAGATACGACCAAGTAGTTCATTTTTATTGTTACCTCATCGTCGGTGTAATACTTTTCTACATAGTAAAAAAATATGTAAAAAAGATAGATGCAATAATGTTGTTCTTAATAATCGTAGCAAGCATAGGAATTGGTTCACTAAATGAAGTTGTCGAATTCACGATGGTTTTAATTCTAGGAAATACAGGTGTTGGTGATTATTTTAATACAAGCCTAGATATAGTAGCAAACACGCTCGGTGCAATAGTTGGCGTATTAGTAGCTAATTATTATACTAAAAAAGATTAAGAGTTTATATTTTTGATTTTTTATCATTCAGCCTCTATTTTTTTCAATTGTTCCTTTCTTACTCCTTCTCTTTCATTTTATTATTTTCTTTAAATTCTGAGTTCTTCTCTTCTTCTCCCCTTACTTAATAGAGGGGGAGAGAATAATAGGGGTATTAGAGATAGAAAGTATATGTAAAATTCAATTTAAATATCCAGTTAAAATTAGAGAAAATATTCTGTGAACAAAAAAACAAAAAAAACAAAAAATACAACCTAGCATTTCGGTGCTAATTCACCCTTTGTCCACAATTCCTTATCATAATAATCTAACTGACACAAATACCACTCCATTAGTTCATTAAAATAAACAGAGTGATTAACAGAACCCACTAAATTATTTAATTCCTGAGGATCTTCAGTTAAGTTGAATAATTCAATTTCCTCATCATGCATGTCGAGGATAATCTTCATGTCATTATCAATCAACCCCATATAATACCTATAAGATTGAATATAAGAAATAATTAAACTATTTTTTCTCATAACTTTTCCTTGAAATTCTTCTGGAATTGAATAACCTAACAAATCAAAAATCGTTGGAAAAAGGTCAATTTGTGCAACATTATCATAAATATCTTTATGTCCTATACCTGGAATATACATAATGAACGGAATATGGATTTCTTCATCATAAATACTCATTCCATGACCATACTGGTCATGTTGACCCTCTAAATCCTCTCCATGATCTGAAGTAATTATAATAATAGTATTATTCATTTCTCCTTTTTTCTCTATGACATCTATTATTCTTTGGATTTGTTTATCAATAAACAATAAGGCATTATCATACCTGTTTACAACAAGAACATAATCTTGAAAATCCATAGTTAAAAAAGGAATCCATTCATCATCATAATAACTGTTTCCTTCAGGGATTCTAAAATGTGGACTATGAGCCGATTGAAAATTCAGATATAAAAAGAAAGGCTCATCGCTAACATTATTTTTTAACCAATCAATAGCATAATTCGCTGTCCTGTCGTCAAAATCCTTCCTAGCCTTTCCCATCCCATAATCATATTCTGAATCAGCCATAGAATCGTGATAAAAATCTAAATTATCAGTATTAAAATAATAATTAATGTAAGCCCATTCATCATTTTGCGAAGAAACATGAGCAGTCAAATAACCCTCATCCTTAAAAACGTCCCAAGCAAATTTACGAGGATAATCATCAAAAAAATTCTGGACATTATTAATCAAAGTATGTCTAGAAGATAAAAAAGCCGTTTGAGAATAATCTGAATGTGACGCAGTAGAAAATGCATTCCAGAATACGAGTGATTCTTTGGCCAACTTATCTATATTCGGAGAGGTAGTTCTATTATATCCATAATAATTTAATTTATAATAAGGGACAGCATCCATCATAATAAAGACCACATTTTGCTTAGAGTTATTAATCTGAAAATCAAGAACAGTTTCTCCTAAATCTCTTGCTTCTAAATTAGGATTTTTTTCAAAAGTATAAAAAGAAGACCCCCACCTAACTAAAAAAGGATTAGGATTTGAAGCATTAATTAATAAAAGAGGAGCATAAATAAAAATAATAGCCAATAAAAGAATTAAAAAAACAATAATTAACATAGTAGTCCAAAACTTTCCATTAGGTAATTTTTCAAAGTCTTTTATTCTTCCCTCTGTTTTTTCTCCAGCTTTTCCAATGTGACGACTAACCTTTCTCACAACATGACTAGATTTTTCGAGATGTGAATCAATCTTCTCAATTTTATTTTGTATCAATTTAGAAGAGATAAAGGTAGCAAAAAGTAATATAAGAAAAATTCCAATCAAAACACTTACAAAAAAAAGAAATGGAACAAATCTATAAGTAAAAAGCACCAACTGTAGACGCAAGCCTTCTCCTCTTGTTAAAAAAAGAGAAAAATTAAAAAAATAAATAAAACTAAATAAAATACTCATAAAACTAAATAAAAAAACTTTCTTGTTAATATTTACCGGAATAATAATAATAATAAATGTAATTAACAAAATAAACGCAACATTTAAATTAAGTGTCAAAAGACTAAGTAAAATAGTACTATAATTTATTCCTTCAACCCAAAAAAGAACCAAACAAAAAACAATTGACAAAAAACAAGCCAAATAAAATCCTCTATATAAAAAAAATCTCCTCTCCATTTTAATTCAATGACTTTTTAGATTTTTATATCTATTCTTTTTTCTATACCGACGTTCTCCTAAAAAATTTAAATATTAAAAGGATTTAATGTGTCAGTATAAATTTCTGTTATATTATTTCTTCTAAATAACATCTCTTCTTCTTTTAGATTAATGGTATGTGTATAACTAGAAATATTCATTTTAGCCAATGTTCGAGGCAAACTTGACCTAGCTCTTCCCTTGGGCATTGTTATCGCAAAAGAACCATTAAATTGTTCAATGAAGTTCAAAATATTTTTATTACTATATCTGTATAAGTACAGAGTCCAAATTATTTGTTTATATCCCATATTTTTAACTTCATAAAAATTTTCTGGAGAATAAATCTGAGGAATTATTCTCGTTTCAAAATTTGGAACACTTCTCGAGATTACATCTAACACTTTGAGGTTATTCTCTTTTGCATCCGTAATAATATATGATTCGGGGTTCTCTTCTATCCAATCAATTAAACTCGTTAAAGTACATATTTCAAAATCTGATTTTTCACTAATTAATTGTTTGAATTCATTTAATTTTAATTTTTTATCAGTTTTAAAACCAAACAATTTCTCAAAAGTAGAATCCCAATCATGCAGACACACTAAGCTATCATCTTCCGTAAAACTAAAATCTATTTCAAAATAACGAAATCCCTTTTCATAACTTTTATTTAATGCGTCTATACTATTGGTATAATCAATATTTTTTATTTCCCCTCCAGCATGAGCAATCCTATTAATAATAAAATTATTCGAATTAGATTTATAATTTCCATTCATTTGGAAATCGGGATTGTTTAAAAAAAAAGAATAACAAGTAAGCATAAATACAAACAAAAAAAGGGTATAAAAAATCATTTGAGGTTTATGATTTTCTTGTTTACTTTTTAAGAGAAACCAAATAGGAAAAAAGAATGCTGATATAAGAAAAAAAATAAAAATAAAAAGTTCAAAAAAGTTCAAATCAAAAAAAACAAATAATACATCATAAATAAATGTATGAATTATACTTTTGCTCGCAAATAATTTCACAATAAAACAACATGTAACCAATAACATTAAAATAAAAATTCCATAAAATCTCACCAATCTATTTATGTAAATTTTCATTTTTGCCTCTTCCCTTTATCTCGGATTATCTTTTTATAAGTTTCGTATTACAATTTTTATATATTATTTATTTTCAATATAGTATAGAAATAATCAATTCAAACAAAACTTCTCCTTATTATGAGTACAAAACATTCAAAGAAAAATCTATAACCAGCTTCAAAATTTTTAATTTTTTTAAAGAAAACAAAGCCAACTAAGATCGACTTCACTTTCAAGAACTCAGAATCATAGCAAAACCACCAAGTAGGTTGGCTTCGCTTTTTTCTAAGTATAATTACAAATTAAAGTAATTAACCAAATAATGAAGCCAAACCTTCAGCAGCTTCTGCTTTAGGTTCTTCTTTCTTCTTCTCTTCTGGAGCCTTTGTAGGAGCTTCTGCAGCGCCAGCGGCTGGTGCAGCAGCAATAGAAGCATTCGCTAATTTGTCATCGATGTCAACACCAGATAAAGATGCAACTAAGACCTTTACCTTGGATTCGTTAACGTCAACGCCAGTAGCCGAGATAACTTTTTTCAAGTTATCTTCATTAACTTCCTTACCTAACTTGTGCAACAAAAGTGCAGCATATACGTATTCCATTGTTTTTTTATTTTATTTAGTTTTGCTCTCGCTCATCAGATTCTCTTGAGGAGCTTCAGCGTTAGCGGGAGTACTAGCAGGGCTAGCCTCCTCTGATTTATCTGTATCAGTATTAGTTTCGCTCTTATTTCCCTCTGGAGTTTCAGTAACATCGTCTTCTTTTTTCTCATTTTCCTTGCTATCACTTTCTCCAACTAAAGCTTCAATAGCAGAAGCATTAATTCCTGCTTTTGCTAAAACAAAGTCTAAAGTTCCATCAGTAACATATCCAATCTCAACAGCGAAAGGCAAAGCTTCTCCATATTTTCCCAATAAATCATTCATAATAGCTTCACCATCTATCTTAATATCGGCATAAATCACACCATCCATAAAAGCAGCGACAGGTTCAATACCAACCTCAAAAGGAATAATGTTCAATTTAGCCATAATCGAAGACAAAGCATCAGTTATGACAGCTCCTTCTTTTGCAATAATTTTATCTTGCATAACGCTAATTTTTCCATTCTCAACCTTTGGTGCAAGACCAACAGCGGACAAAGCAGAAATATCCGGTCCAGGGATAAGATCAGTAGGTCCAGCCTTAACTTCAATGTCACATGGTGCAATTTGTCCTGTCTTTGCTTTTTGAGGACTCTTTTCACGAGACAAAATTCCTGAAATTTCAAAAGCATCATAGTTAGAGTATAATAAAGCACAATTTTCATTAACGAATTTTTCTAACTCTTTTAACCCTTCCATACCAGACTTTTCTAATGCTCGATTAAGTAAACTTTTCTTACTAATCTTAATTTTTGCTTTATCTCTTAATTTTTTCTTAATATCCTGAAATTGTCTTGATGGTAAGCCCTTAACGGAAACAACCATTAATGTTTTATTCTCTTTAAAATGCTTAATTAAATCCTTAATTTCATCTTTTTTTAAATCACTAACATGAGCTTTCTCTTTTACCATTTTATTTCTTTTTTGTATAATCAATAAATTTAATTGGCTTAGTCATAGTAAACTTCAACATAACATTTTTTATACAATCTCTTCCTCTAGGTAATTTGTTCTCTAATTGTTTTAAAACACTCTCAATATTTCCCACAGCTTTTTCAACATCCATATCTTCTTTTCCAATAGCTACCTTAATACTCATTTCCTTATTTCTAACCCTAATAACACCCTGCATCTTTTCAACCATATCTTTCACCATATCATCATCATCTTTAGGTATAATACCCGCTTGTGGCGAAGGCATTTTTCCAAGTGGGCCAAAAACTCTACCAAATTTAGTAGCAATTTTACTCATCATCGGAGCAACAGCAACAAAAAAATCATATTCTCTAGCTAATTTTTTAATATCTTTAATCTCGTTATACTTAGAAAAATCCATTTCAGTAATAGTAGGTACAATCTTACTTCTCTTAGTTAAAAATGCTCCAATCTTTCTTCCCATTGGATAAGGAACATTCAAAAAAGTATTCAATGCCTCCTTTCTAACATCAAAATTCTGCAAATTTACAATTAAGTCAACAGTTTGAGTAAACTTTCTTTTCTTTTCTTTCTTTAATTCTTCAAATGCTTCTTTAATTTCCATATTTTTCACATAAACCATTAGAATTAGTAAAAACTAATCCTCCTACTTTAAAAAAGTAGTTCAAACGGAATAATAAACAAGACAAATTTAGCTTTATAAAGTTTATGGACCATGCCCAAATAAATTAATATTTACTTTTCATTAATAACCTTTATAACACTTTAATTGTATAAAAAAACACATGGAAATAACAAGAAGAACTGCGATAAAATATTTAGGAGGATTAGTCTTAGCAACAGCCGGAGGCTTAATTTTGCCAAGCGAAGCTCAAGCAGTAGAATTTATTCCAGGAGAGGAATACGATACAATAGTTGCGAACAGAAAATTTTCGTATGAGGGATTAGCTATCAATTATTCAGCAAAAGAAGGGTCCCGAAATTTCCGAATTTATGATTCCAAAACAAATCAAACATACCTTCATAATGAACTTCCATCAGTTGGAATAGGCGGTCCAAAAACTCAATATAGAGTTCAAGCGGGGTCACATAACCAAGATTCTAAGCTAGTCTTGGAATTTACAAAAGAAGCAAGACATGGTGGTTTTAGAGTAAGAGACAATTTCAATGCTGTCACAATTACTTTAACAGATGGAACAATTGATATAACAAATGGAATAGTGCAAACTTCCGGAAAAGGAACAATAAACTCAGGAACAAGTAGTGCTCTTTTTAATAATCAGAATGTCGGAGTCGCTTCATCAATAGGTCCAAATAATTATACGGGAGCAACTCCACTTGTAGTAGTTCCCAAAGGTGGCAGATATGAATACCATTTCAGGCGTAATGGCGAAATCTCACAAAAAGCGAGATAAAAGAGATTTTAGACCTAAATATATACTTAAAAAGTATAATATAACCATATTTTTAATAAATTTTAAGATTTAAAAAATGAAATCAAAAGATCTAGTAAGCCTTGTTGCTGATACATCAAAAACAGCATATTGTTCAGCAAGTGACTTCGCTGTCAATACAGCAGGATTTCTTGTATTTACAAGCCCTCTTTATGCTG
>CAZXBY010000033.1:0-7887 GCA_964639055.1 Candidatus Woesearchaeota archaeon | reverse complement strand
AAAGTAAAACGCAGAGTATTATTAGTTTTTTCATTTTTCTCTTTTTTAATGTTAAATTGAAGTGATTTCTTGTTTTAAGTTTTATGCCTTTGAAATGTTGTGAGTAAGTATGATTTGGCGATTGATTTAAATAGTTTATTTGTTAAATAAGTGTAAGATGAATAAGAATATGGTGAAGATACATACTGTGGGAGGATTCTCTGAAGTTGGGAAGAATATGGTAGTTATTGAGTTGGAAGAGGATGCCTTTGTTCTTGATATGGGATTTTTTTTGCCTGCGATTGTTAATATGGAAGAAAGAGATAAGGTGATGACAGAGAAGAGATTGAGAAGTATTGATGCGGTTCCGAATGATTCGTATCTTCAAAAGATTAAGGAAAAGGTTTGTGCTCAATTTATTGGTCATGCTCATTTGGATCATGTTGGGGCAATTCCTTTTATGAGTGATAAATATAAGGCACCTATTTATGCTACACCTTTTACGGCGGAAGTTTTGGATTCTTTATTGATGGATAATGATATTGTTTTAGCGAATAAGG
Source organism: Candidatus Woesearchaeota archaeon (assembly GCA_964639055.1). Lineage (GTDB taxonomy): Archaea > Nanobdellota > Nanobdellia > Pacearchaeales > GW2011-AR1 > JAGVXH01. The sequence goes on along the minus strand of CAZXBY010000033.1, from coordinate 7,348 downwards.
TTTATTCTGTGAAGCCAAATACATCGTTTTATGTTAAGGGAAAAAATAGAAAGTATATGATAGATTTTATTAATGTGACTCATTCTACTGCACAGTGTGTTTTGATTGCTATTCATACGCCTAAGGGTGTTGTTTTGTATGCTAATGATTTTAAGTTGGATGATACTCCAATTTTAGGGCTGAAGCCTAATTATAAAAGATTGAGAGAAATTTCTGATGAGGGGGTTTTATGTTTTATTGTTGATTCTTTATATTCTGGAAGTGCGAGAAAGACTCCGAGTGAAAAAATTGCGAGGGCGCTTTTGCAAGAGGTTTTATTGACTATTCAAAATAAAGATTCAGGAATGATTGTTACTACATTTTCTTCACATATTGCAAGGTTAAAAAGTATTGTTGAGTTTGGTAAAAAAATAGATAGGGAGGTTGTTTTTCTTGGTAGAAGTTTGGATAAATATTCTACTGCTGCTAAGAATGTGGGAATTGCGCCTTTTTTGAATAGTGTTAGAATTTCTAAGTATAGAAAGCAGGTTGAAAAGATGTTTCATAAGGTTGAAAGGAGAAGAAAAGATTATTTGGTTGTATGTACTGGACATCAGGGGGAACCAGGTTCAATATTGGAGCGTTTGAGTAGAAAGGAGTTGCCTTTTAAAATTAATCGAGATGATAATTTGATTTTTTCATCTAGTGTGATTCCAACGGAGGTAAATAAAGAGCAGTTTGCTAAAATGGAGTCAAGATTGAAAAAGTATAAGCCTAGAATTTTTAGGGATGCACATGTTTCGGGGCATGGAGGGCGAGAAGATTTGAGGGATATTATTGATATTGTTAAGCCGCAGCATATTATTCCTGCGCATGGTGGGTTTGATAAGACGGGACCTATGGTTGAATTAGCAAAGGAGATGGGGTATAAGTTGAACCATAATTGCCATTTGATGCAGGATGGCGCAACTCTTAATTTATAATGGTGGATGATATTGGTTTAAAAAAGCAGGAAGATATTGTTGGTGGTTTAAAGAATGCTATGGTTAGGGGGGAAACTTTGGATATGGCGAGGTTTAGTTTTTTAAATGCGGGATATTCTTCGCAGATTGTTAATATGGCTGCGAATAGTTTAATTCAAAAGCCGACTGTTGTTGAACAACAAGTTCCTGTTGGTCAAAGTCCTGTAGGGATTGTTCCTTCTGCTGGGAATTTATATGCTCAGAGGCCACCGGTTGTAATGCCAGTAGTAAAAAAACGAGGGGTTTTTGGTTCAGGGGTTCCTTATTGGGTGGTTATTCTTATGATTTTATTGACTTTAGGAATTGTTATTGGGGCGGGAGTTTTGGGATTGTATTGGGATAGTATTTTTTAGTAATTTTTCTTTTTGTGAAAGATAATTAGTAAGAGGTGAAAGGATTGCTTTAGGATGTGTTTTTTATAAGTTAAACTGGTGAATAATCATTTTTATAAAGGGGTTTTGTGTGTTTTTTTTATGAATAAGAAGGCATTGTTTGTGGTTTGTTTGATGTTTTTTTTAGCTTTGGGCTCGGCTTATAATTATGGTTCGGGTTTTGGGAATCCGTCATATTCTGGGTCTCATTATAATTCTAATGTTAGAAATTCATATTCTAATGTTAATGTCCAAGGTCGTTATTCTAATGTTGGTTTAAGCTATGATAAGAATCGTTATGTTGATGTTAATGTTGGGAGTCGTTATTCTAATGTTGTTGTGAGTTATAATAAGAATCGTTATGGTCGAGGTGTGAATGTTAATGTTGGGAGGTCTATTAATTTGAATGTTGGTAATGAGAGAAATGGAGGGTGGTTTTCATCTTTGTTTTCTTTTGGAAATGATGATAGGGATTATAGATATGATTCTGATGACTATTACTATGACGATTACGACTATGATTATAGATATGACTCTGATGATTATTACTATGACGATTATTACTATAATGACTACGACTACGACTACGATTATGATTATAGATACGACTATGACTACGATGATTATTACTATAATGACTATGATGATTATGATGATGGTTGGGATTATGATTATTATAGTTCTTCATATGACAGGTATTATGATGACGTGTGTTATACTTCTCCACCAAAGGGAAAATTGTTTTATAGAAAGTGTTGAATTTTTATTGTGAAGATAAAAACTAAATCCTTATAAAGTTCTATTATTTTGAGAGGTTATGGAAGAATATGAAGTACCTCCAAAAGAGGGTTCTGTCTCTGAGGCTGTGCCTGTTGCACCTGAAGTGTCTGCGCCTGTAGCTCCTGCTGTTGAAGCACCTGTTGCTACTGAGATGCCTGCACCTGTTGCACCTGAAATGCCTGCGCCTGTAGCTCCTGCTGTTGAAGCACCCGTTGCTACTGAGATGCCTGCGCCTGTTGCATCTGAAGTGCCTGCGCCTGTTGCACCTGTTGCACCTGTTGCACCTGAAATGCCTGCGCCTGTAGCTCCTGTAGCTACCGAAGAAGAGAAGAAACCTGAATCTGTTGGAGAAGCTACGATTTAGAAAGGGAATGTTTTATTTTTATTTTTATTTTTGCCCTCTTGGGCTTTTTTAATTTTTGTAGATGGATTAGAGTTAAAATTGAAACTAATGGAAAATTTATATTTTAATATTGAGAGGATGTTGTTAAATATGAATTATTTTTTGTTGTGTTTTTGATGAATTGATTTCTTTAATGATTTATTTTTTATGAAGATTAGGGGGAAGACTATGTCTGATAAGCAACAAGGTAATATTACTGCTACAAATACGATTATTAGTGAAATTAGCCAGTGTATTATGTTTGTTGGGTGTGCGTAGGCTATTATGTAAAATAGACTTGCGAAGACGGATATTGATACATGAAGGAGATGTGGTAGTTCGCTTTTTTGGGTTAAAATTCCGGTTAATGTTCCAAGAATTGCTATTGAGATTATAAGGAGTGGTTTGTTTATTAATGGGATGTGGAGTTCTGGAGAGAAAAAGAAGATTGAGGCTCCAATGAATGGGAAGATTACGTCGCTTAGTGTTCCAATAAGTAGTGTTCCAATTGTTCCGATTAGTATTGCCTTTGGGATTGATTTTTTATATTTGTAATAGATTGCTGTTGTTGCTATTGCTGAAACGAATATATGAGAGAAGTGAAAAAATTTAAATGTACTTTCAGAATGTGCTAGTGTTGTTGTATTTGAAATTATTATTACTAGTAAGATTGCTAGTGTTGCTGCTAAAAATGTGAAGGGGGTATGGTGGGCTAATTCTTTGGAGATTAATGTCTTTTTCATTGTAATAGTAACTATAATTCTGTTTATCTTTTAAACTTTTTGGGGAAAAAGAAAATTTCAATTGAATAACTTTTATATAGTTAAATTGTTTGGTTATTAGATGATGAGGAAGGAAGGGGTTGTTTTATTTTTTTTGGTATTGTTAATTGGGGGAGGGTTGGTTATAGGGGTGATTCCGGAGGGGGTTAAAATGGATACTTGTTATGATACTACGACTTGCAAGGGATTAGAGAATAACTTACTTTATAGACATACTGCTGGTAAAGAAGATTATAGACTTTTGACGGATACAGGTGAAATAGCTAGGTATAAAGAGAGGGATGCTTTAATTAATGATCCTACGCCTGCTGATATTGCTGCTGATATTGTTCTAAATTCTCCGGCTGCAACTGACGCTGACGTGACTAAAGGGGGTGATGATGGTTCTAAGGCAGATGAATGTAAAGATAATGAGCCAAAAGAATTACAGTATAGAGGTAAGGATGGCGAAAAAAAAAGGGATGTAGGGAGTGAGGATACTGATTCAGGAAAATCAGATACACCACCTAAAGATGAATTGACTACTGCTGAAATAGATAAAGTTAAAGATCCTAGTAAAAATGAGGAAAATAAAATTAATTCTGATGATTTTGCCTGTAGAATGAAAGGTATTATGAAGGGAGATAATGAAGCGAGTATTGATGCTTTTGTTGAGGGGATGGGAAATATGAAATCTGAAGAGAGGCAAAAAGTATGGGATTCAGGCAATATGGATAAGGATACGAGGAATAAGTTTTTTGAAAAATTTATGAAGAAAAAAGGAATTAAGTTTGATAATAAAGGGAGTGATATGAAGGGGAAATGGTTGGGGGCGAAGGGTGAGCCTATGGATTTTACTCCGGAGGGGTTTAGTAAACCAATTGGTTTACCTGGGGTTGATAAATGGAATGAGAAAAGTAAAAATAAAGATAAAAAGATTACTGATGTTAAATTGAAGGATGGGGTTTTGAGTTATATTTTTAATGGGGGGAGGAATGTTAATTTGCATAAAAGTGGTGGGGCAAGTTTTGATGCTGAGAATATGGCCGTTACTTTAAATGACGAAAGTGCAATTACAATTTCTGGAGATAATTCTGTTGATGTTGATAGTAAGGGGAGGTTAAAGTTAGGATTTGGTTTGGTTGGGGGAGAGTTAAAAACTTCTAAAGCAAAGTTCCAGGGTGAAAAAATTGGGGTTTCTATGTGGCCAGTTGAGGGAGTTAGTGTTCCTGCGAGTGCAAAAGATTTTAAGAGTTTAGCAAAAGATAAATATAAATATTGGAAGAACGGTGATGACGTTTATTCTGTGGATAAAGATGGTGTTGTTAGGAAATTTCAGTCTGCTGTTGTAATTCCGGGTAAGGGTGATGTTTCTGCGAAGATGGTTGGGGGATTTTCAGAAAAATCTGGTGTTGGAACTTTTTTTCCTTCAAGTGATTCGGGTGGGACTGTGGTTGATTGGACTGGAGAAGCTACTGGGGCAAATACTTTTTCTTATGATGAAGACAAAAAATCTTTGTCTATTAATTCAAATAAGAAGGCTTGGTTTACTATGGTGAAAAATTTGGAAAAACTTGATTTAAAGGGTAAAGTGGAGGTTCAAAATGGGAATACTGTTATTAAGAATGTTCTTAAGGAGGATGGTAAGAATAATATTGTTGCTAGAGATGTATTAAATCAGGGTGGAGAATCTTCTTATGCGATTGGCTCGGTGAATGGTGATTTTAAGATTGAGAAAGGGGAAGGAAATGATATGATTTTGAAGACGAAAGATGGGAAGGTTATTTATGGTGGAAAGGATGTTACGCCGGAAGATATTGCAATTAGTGTTCCTGGGGGCGATAATATACCGATTCCTGGTGTAGGAACTACGACGGGGGTGAATGGTATTTCTGAGAATGTGAAGGCGAGTCAATATAAGGAATATTCATCTTCTAATAGTGTTTATGATAAAGCAATGAGTGCTGCAGGAAAACGTGAAACAGATCCTACAAAGCCTACTGTTGAGTATTGGGGATTTAAAACATGTCCGGGTTGTGAACAATTTATGGGATTTGTTAATGAATATGGTAAAGAATTTAATTTAAAGTATATGGGGTCAGATAATGTTCCTAGTGTTGGGGGTAGGGTTCCTGCATTTAGGGTGAATGGGGAAAAATTTTCGAATGCAGGTTTTTCAGATACTGTGATTAGCAAAATAAGATCAAAGTAATTTGATTGGTGTATAGACTGTTGGTTTAAGTTTAATTAACCCGCTAATTTTAAATAATACATTTTAATTGATTATATATGAAGAAAGTTGGTGTGTTGTTAATTGTTTTTTTAGTTTTTTTTAGTTTGTGTTTTAGCTTGGTTGTTGCGGAGGATATTCTTTTGTCTGGTGATGACACAAAAGTAGTTCCTGAAAAAAAGGTTGATGTTAATTCCTTAGTTAAAGATTTTTTGGCTGGTGGGACCGATATTGCGAAGACTAAAACTCTTGCTGAAAATTTGAATAAATTAGTGGGGGATGATAAGGCTAAATTTTTTAATCAATTAAAGGAAGGGTCGGGGATTGATATGACTAAGTTGAGTGGGGGGACTTTTAATGATGAGGGGAAGTTGGTTTTGAAAAATAAGCAGGTTGTTGATGTGGCGGGATTGTATAATTATGGGGTGGATGTTAAGGCGGGGAAAAGTGTTTCTTATCCTTTTTGTGGTGGGGAGCATAAATTTGATTTGCCTGTTATTAAGGGGATTAATGTGGAAGGGGATTCTTTGACTTATGAGTTTGAAAATGGGGCTAGTGTGAAATTAAGTGATGGGGCGACGTTTGACTTAAAAAACAGAAAAATTAATGGTGTGGAATGGGTTAATATGGAGGGGGGACTTGAGGTTAATGGTAATGAGATTAAGACAAAAATAGTTTATGATTCAGGTAAGGAGAATGATTTGAAGAGTTTTCCAATTTTAAAGGATAGTAAGGGGGAAATTACAAGTCCGTATCATGGAGGGTTAGGGCTTAAGGTTGATTTGCCTAAGGATTTTAAAAAGCCGTCAAAGGGGAAATTTAATACTTTTACTAAAAATGGAAAGTCTTATTCTGTTGATAGTGGTGGTATTGTTAGGGAGATAAAGAATGTTGCTGTTAAGTTTAATGATAAGGGTGAAATTTTGAGTGTTAGTAACGGTTTTATTGATAAGGGTGATAGTGGAGATATTTTTACGACGGGTGAGACTTTGATAGCTAGGGGAGAGAATGCTCCGACGGACAAGAGTAAGAGTTATGTTTGGTTTGGTAAAAAGGATGGGAAGGATGCTGTTTCTTTAAATTCGGTTGGTGGCGAATTATATTATGTTATGAAGAAGAATTTAAATGATGTTGAGTTGAATGGAAAGGTTGTTGTGAAGAATGGAGCTTATTTTTTGAGTAGTGATGAGAATGGGAATATTAATGTTAGAAAGGTTGGAAAAGGGGAAGGGAAGATGGAATTTACGATTGATAAGATATATACGGATAAGAAAAAAGAACAATGGTTTGTTATTAAAAAATATGAGGGTGATAATAAAGAATTAACGGGGAAATTGGTTGTTTATAATAAGGATGGAAAGTTGATTATGGGCGGAATTGTTAATTTGGAGGGGATTAAGAAGATTGGGAATGTTAAGGGTATTGGTAATACTGGGAGTAAGACCTTGGATGACATTGAATCTCAGATGCCGTCGGGACATATTTATAAGGATTCAGATAAGGTTACTTGGGCGCACGAAACGATGCATGGATTAAATTCTAGATTGAGGGGAAAAGAAGGATATGGAAATAAGAATGCCTTTTATTTGGGGGACGGGGAGTATGTTACTTTAACAGAGCCTAGTGGTGTTACTTTGGGAGCTGTTGGAGTTGAGGTTCCTAATGATTTGAAGGGTATGAGTGCTGATTTATATTTAGGTACTCAGAGAGGGAGTTGGGAAAATCAGCCACTTTATATTTTGGATGAGCTTAGTGCGTATACTGTTGGGTCGAAGGTTAGAGCGGAGTTGGGATTGCAGGATAGAGGTGAGTCTGTTCAACAG
>CAZXBY010000032.1:0-7957 GCA_964639055.1 Candidatus Woesearchaeota archaeon | reverse complement strand
TAATCTTTTTCTAACTCACCAAGAATAATAATCTTAACCTCACCCTTATTAGTCTTCTCCTTTTTTCCATCCCTCTCAACCTCCGCCGAATTCATTTCCAAAATATGCCATTTAACATTTACAACATTTTGAAAATAATCAGTAACCTTCTTCTCAGCTCTCCAATCCAATATTATTTCCTTACCACGATCACTCAACTTCTCAATATACTGATTTTCCATAACATCATAATTTTCTCTTTTAAACCAATCAAAACAAAAATTATACAAATCAATATAATTCCAATAACCCTTTTTTTTAATAGTCTGCTTAAAAACTTCCTTCTTCAATGGTGCCATACATAAACTATACAAAAATCCTATATAAATGTTTTCTTAAAAATCAAACCATTTCAATCATTACTATAAGCATTCTTTTTCTCTTCACAACTCCGAAAGCCTCGCCATCTCTTTCCCAACAATTCCCATCAAATCATCAGAATTAATATCAATTTGTTTTCCTACCCTAACATAAATTTCCGACCTCGAAGAAAAACCAGACCACCCAGCATATTCAATCCCCACAGGAATTATCGGAATCTTAACCCCCGACTCATTCGAAAAATCTCTCGTCACGTTAACAAAATCCGGCCACATTTTCCCCATTTCTCCCTTCGTTCTTGTCCCTTCCGGATGAGAAACAATAATCTCTCCCTGTTTATACAACCACTTAGAATATTCATTTGAAGCGGCATTATACCCCTTCATTTCTTTAATCAACCTTTTCCTATACTCCCTCTTATCTTCATCCTCTAACCTCCCTTTCTCTTTTCTAATCTGCTTTTTCACATCATCCGGCCTCATATACCTAACCCCTCCCAAAACATCAAGCCACCCCGGCAAAGATTCCTTCAGAACCCAATTTCCATACCTCTCAGCCCGCCTCAACATAATCCCTTCTAGTGGTATATCTAACAAAGACTGATGCTTCGATAAAATCAGTGCCGGCCCTTTTTCCGGAACATTCTCATACCCAGAATATTCCACACTATAAGTTTTAGTCACAATCGACCAAAAATCAACCGCACGATCAAGCCAAAAATCACTCCTCCCGAACGTCATTTCATCAGATACCATCAAACAACATCATAAATCTCTTTTAAAAAAATATATTCACTCAAAACATATAATAGAATACCTACTTCAACTTCTTAAATTCACTAACAACCGAATCAATATCCTTCTCAATAACAGAAATCGCATCTTTCAACATCTTTTTCGGTTTATCATCTTCAATATGCAAAACAGGATTCTTTGTTGGATGATCACTCTTCCAAACAGCCAATTTAGCTCCCATATCATTCAAATAGACTCTCAAAACTTCCGCCATAGTAACACTAGAAATCTCTACATCCAACTCATTCTTATCATCCTTCAAAATCTTAATATCCATAAATTAATATCCAAAAATGACTTTAAAAGCCTTTTGATTTACCTTTAAACACCCACCCAAATCCCAATCTATTTATTTACATAAGAAAAATTTTCCCCAACAAAATTTATAAACATCTTTTGTTCTTTTAACATCATGACAGAAACAAAAGACTTCGCAGGCTTTGTACAAGAAGCCGGATTAATTTGGGGACCAAGTCCAGAAATATACGGTGGATTCGCAGGATTTTATACATACGGCCCCTTAGGAAAATTATTAAAAAATAAGGTTGAAAATTCTGTAAGAAAAACTTTCAATGAGCAAGGGTTAATGGAAATTGAAGGTCCAACCATATTACCAGACGAGGTTTGGAAAGCATCAGGACATTTGGAAACATTTTCTGACAGAACAATACAATGTTCAAAATGTGAAGCAATATTTAGAGCAGACAAAATTATTGAAGAAAAACATGATGTTCCTGCCGACTCCTTTTCAAACAAAAAGTTACTTACTTTCATTAAAGAGCATGATATTGTATGCCCAACCTGCAAATCCCATTTTATTCAGAAGATAAATAACCAATCATTAATGATGAAAACAACTGTTGCAGGTAAAGATGCTTCATTAAGACCAGAAACAGCCACCGGAACATATCTCCCCTTTCAAAGATTTCATACATATTTTAAAAATAAAACACCATTTGGTGTTTTTCAAATAGGAAAAGCATATAGAAATGAGATATCACCTAGACAAAGTATTTTACGAGGAAGAGAGTTTACTCAAGCAGAAGGACAGCTTTTCATCGATCCATTAGAAAAAAACAAATGGGAAAAATACAACAATATTAAAAATACAAAACTACCATTCTGGGACCATAAAGATCAAGACGCTAATAACGATATCAAACCCATAACAATTGCACAAGCACTAAAAAAAGGATTAATCAAAAGTCAAGCATACGGATGGTGCATATGGTTAGCATACAATCAATTCAAAAATTTTGGAATCCCCGAAGAAAGAATTAGACTTAGACAACATCATCCAGACGAAAAAGCTTTTTACGCCGATGACGCATGGGATATAGAAGTAAGACTCAACAGTTATGGCTGGATGGAGGTTTGTGGAGTTCACGACAGAACAGATTATGACCTAACCCAACATAGCAAAGCATCTGGCGTCAAATTAGAATCAAAAAGAGAAAATGGAGAAACCTTTACGCCACACGTCTTAGAAATAGCATTTGGAACCGACAGACCCACATACTCATTAATAGATATTTTCTACAACAAAAAAGAAGAAGGAAGTGGTAAAACTTCATTAAAAATACCATACCATATTGCACCAATTGATGTCTCTGTTTTCCCACTAATGAAAAAAGAAGACCAAATAGAACTCTCCGAAAAAATCAAAAAAGAATTACAAAAAGATCTAATCGTTGATTATGATATTGCCGGCAGCATCGGTAAAAGATATTTAAGAAGTGCAATCAAAGGAATACCCTTTGCAATAACTGTCGACTTCGATTCAGAAAAAGATAACTCAGTAACCATCAGAGATAGAGACACTGAAAAACAAAAAAGAATTAAAATTTCAGAAATCAAAGACACAATTAGAAAATTAATTAACAACGAAATAACATTCGAAAAATTATAAAAATTATAATAAACCATAACAATTCTTATATAAACCATAAACCTTAACCATTTTATGTTAGAAAAAACGGAAACCAAACCAATATTCCTTGAAAACGGCAACATTCTCTACTTCGAAGGAAAATTTCCTCACGCAATCTATGGATACGACCTAACAAGAAACATTGAATCTTTAGGCCTTGACATGCTTGACACAACAGTTGGAGGTTATAGAATAATCGCTAACGTCAGCCTTCACCGAGCAAGCTTAGCCTTTGAACAATCAAGCCTTCAGGTTATAAGAACAGAAGGCGTCTTGTATGATGGTTCCATACAAATCTATGGACAAAGAGATTTCAGAGCTGAAGAAGAAATCACGCAAGGCTACGGACTCTTAGCAACAGAAAGAATTTGGACCGCCATTACAGATGAACAACAGAAACCACAACCAACTTTAGGAAAAGTCGTTTTAGGCGAAACTCCAACCGAAGACAGAGTTAGAGCAATCCTGAGAGGATACGAAATTCTAGACAAAAACACAAGAAAAGCAAACGCCAAACAACAACATGATTGTTTTCTAGCCGGAAAAAGGAGCAGATAACATAATTTCTAATAGAGAGACAGCGGCCCGTACTAAAAGAACCTAATCGAAAACAACTCTTCTCGTCGTTAAAAGCTTAATAAAATTATAAACAGCAATAACGACACCAATAAGAGCCAACGCAGTAAAAACATCATACCAAATAAATCCCTTAACTGAATTACCCCAAAAAAGACTAGGAGCGATCATTAATAGACCAATTAACATCCATTTCAAAAATAATTTTCTTCTTACTCTCCTACGCACCACCTTCTTTGCACCACGTTTCACCACTTTCTTTCTCATAAAATAATTAATACCCTTGTCATTATAAAACTTTCTTTTTTTAACATTTAAACAAAATTTTTCAATTCTTTTATTTTACAACACTTAGTTTTATATCTACTCCATTTATTCTTCTCGTCTCCCCTTATATATTAGGGAGAGAATAAGGAATAACTTAATATTTAAAAACGAAAAAAAAAGACAAATCATGCTCTCAAGACTATTACACCCTTAATAACCCAAACTTTAAATAACCTTCCCACTTTCCTTAAAACAAGAGGTGAAAGATGTCAAACATAATAGCATTTGTTTCTATAAAAGGAGGAGTAGGAAAAACAACCCTAGCACTTGAGACAGCTTCATCCCTAGTAAATCATTTTGACAAAAGAGTTTTGTTAGTAGACGCTAATTTTTCTGCCCCAAATATTGGATTATATCTAGACCTAACAAACGAACTAACACTTCACGATGCACTAGACGGAACCCCACTACACAATACGATATACGAAGCCCACGGAATCGACATAATCCCTGCTTCAATGAAATACGCAAACCCCGTCGACCCATTCAAACTAAAAAAGCTCCTAAACAAATTCAAATCCCGATACGACTATATTATCATTGATTCTTCCCCAAATTATGAAGAACTTAAACCCGTAATAAACGCCGCCGACAGAATCTTTTTAATAACATCCCCCGACCACGTCACCCTCGAAACATCACTAAAAGCTGCAGAACTAGCCAAAGAACAAAAAACCCCTATCGAAGGAATCATCGTCAACAAAATAAGATCACCAAAACACGAATATAACTTAAGCCAAATCGAAGCCTACTCCGAAATCCCAGTAATCGCAAAGATAAAAGACAACAAACAAATAGCACGGGCACTATATAATCGAACTCCAATAACAATTGATTCACCCAATAACACAATCTCAAAAGAAATACGAAGATTAGCTTCAGCTCTCTCAGGCGAACCCGAAATACAAAACACATTCCTACAAAAACTCTTAACAAACAATTTAATAGGCAAAGAAAAAGTAAACAGAGAAATAATCAGACAAAAATTCTACGAAAGTCAATTCGCATAAAAATTAAACATTACTATCAAAACCATTCATTTTTGAAATCACTTTCCCTTTTTCAAAAAAATATACCAAATATTAAGGAAAAACTCTAAATCTTAAATTAAACAATATCCAATTAATAGTGAATAAGAAAACAGCACCCATCAAAAAATACAACGAAACATCAACATCAATCTCATCATCAATTTTATCAACCAACAAATCAAAAGATTCCTCCATACTACCCACATCTTCAATTCTAAAGAAATTCCCCTCACTATTAAATGCAAGAGACCTCAAAAAATCAATATCAACCTTAGAAATAATATTATACTTACTCACACCCCCCTCCTCGCTACCAACCCCAATCGTATTAATAACAATATCGTTTCTTTCTGCAAACGAAATAATCTGAGGAGCTTCCCCCACATTCACCTGCCCATCACTAATAACAATAACTGAACGAAATTTTTCATTTCCCATCTTATCAAAAAGTCTATCAGCACTTATTATTGCATTATAAATATTAGTTCCCTCCACAGTCCCATAGTCAATATTATCAATCCCCATCTTAATCTTCATCTTATCGTTCACAAGTTCAGAATAAACAACTGCCTCTCCACCGAATCCAATAACCCCTACATTCACACCCAAAGGAAGACTATCCACGAACTTTTTCGCAGCACTCTTCGCCGCAACCAACCTTGAAGGAGAAATATCCGTTGTTGACATACTCCCAGAATTATCAATCAAAAGAACATAAGAATAAGATGAAGTTGTAGCACTAAAGCTCACAACAGCCCCCGCCAAAGACAAAACAAAAAAAGTTAAAATCAGAATATTCAAATACAAAACAAAAAAATTCTTAGAAAAAAATTCAATCCCATAAAACCTTTCCAATGCCTGAAAATTAGAAAAAACAAAAGACTTTTTTTTAGTATAAGCTAAACCAAAAAAATAAACAAAAACAAAAAAAGGAATTAATAACATAAACCATAAATATGTCGGATACAAAAAAGAAATACTTACCATTCTAAATTCTCTCCCCCACAGATCTTTTCTTTAAAAATAGCGCAAGAGATAAATAAAAATCCTTCTCAGTATTTAATTCCAAAAGATCAACACCCGTTCTGATAAATAACTCCTTCAATCTCTTTTTCTGTTCCATAACACTCTTTTTATATTGTACATACGCAATCTTAGGATCAATAATAATTTGTCTATTACTATACGGATCAGAAACAGAAAGCTGAACATTTGTCAATGGCAAACTCTCGTCCAATGGATCCCTAACCATAATAGCTAATGTTTCAAATTTAGCACTAAGCATCTTCAATTTCATCTCCACCGTTTTATGCATTTTAATAAAATCTGAAACAATAATAAAAATTGTATAATCCGTCTTAACCATTTTAAGAACATAATCAAGAGGTGTATCCATAGAAAAATCCCCACCATAAAACTTAGAATCAGACAATATCTGTGATATCATAAAAAAATGCTTTTTTCCATTAGCCGGAGGAACAAATTTCACTATCTCATTATTAAACAAAACAAGCCCAATTTTATCTCCCGCTTCCAAAATCAAATGAGCCAAAGCCGCCACAACTTCCGCCGTATATTCCGCCTTTAATTTATCACGACTACCAAAAAGCATACTATTACTTACATCAATAAAAAAATATACATATAAGTCCCTCTCCTCAATATATTTTTTTGCCAAAAGTGTATTAGTCCTCAACGAAGCTTTCCAATCAATAAAACTTGCATCATCGTCAGGTTCAAATGACCTATAAGAATCAAATTCCACCCCTCTCCCCCTAAAAATTGGCCTATACAAAATTTTTTTCACCGGAAAATTCCGCATAGCACCCGCAAAGCCATTAATAGCTGCAGGATAATCAACTATCATTTTTTTAGGGATATCATCCACCATCTTAAGGTGCCACAACTTTATTTAAAATATTTTTAATAATCTTATCTGCATCAATATTTTCAGCCTCAGCTTGATAATTCAAAATTAATCTGTGTCTTAAAATTGGGTAAACAACCACTTGAACATCCTTCGGAACAACATAATCCCTTCCCTGCATTAACGCTTCAGCCTTAGATGCAATAAAAAGAGCAATCGAAGCCCTTGGACTAGCACCATATGAAATATACTTCGAAAACTCAAAATCCTTTGTCCTAGACAAACCAACAATATCAACAATATATTTTTTTATAACATCAGAAGCAAAAACCTTCTTCGCTTCAGCTTGCAACTCAATAATCTTTGCAGGAGACAAAATCGACTTCAACCCAAAAGATTCAAATGTACTCAAAGTAATATTCTTATCTAAAACCAATTTTTCATCTTCAGCATTAGGATAACCCATCAAAAGCTTAAACAAAAACCTATCAACCTGAGCCTCAGGCAACTGATAAACCCCCGCATTCTCTAATGGATTTTCAGTAGCCATCACAAAAAAAGGCAATGGCAACTCATAAGTCTCCCTAGCAATAGTAACCTGTTTTTCCTGCATAGCCTCCAATAAAGCCGATTGTGTTTTAGGCGGACTTCTATTAATTTCATCAGCCAAAATAAAATTAGCAAAAACTGGCCCCTTCATAATCTCAAAACCTTTCTTGGGCGTATAACTCTGAATACCAGTGATATCTGTCGGCAACAAATCAACCGTAAACTGAATTCTCTTAACCTGACAACCCAAAACAGCTGCAAGTGACCTAACAATTAAAGTCTTAGCAACACCAGGTACACCTTCAACAAGAACATGCCCATTACATAAAATCGTTCTAATCAATCCAACAACAATATCCTTCTGCCCCACCACGGCCTTAGAAATCTCTTTTTCAACCAACTCCAAAATTTCCTTAATTCTAGCATGATCAATCTTACTACCGCTACTAAACTTCAAATCACCCATCTCTTTCTTTTTTTCAACCATTCTATATATAATCCTTAGCAATCGACTTCTTAAATT
>CAZXBY010000031.1:0-8058 GCA_964639055.1 Candidatus Woesearchaeota archaeon | reverse complement strand
AATTCTTGTTTATTTTCTAATGTTCCCTTGTAAATATTAAAAATTGCTAGATGGATTTTGTTGTTTTTTTCTACATAATTTATTATGTCTTCATTATATTTTTTGTTTCTTTGCATATTTTGTTTTTCTTTTAAGTATTCTAAAGACGAGATTTGGTCACGGAAGTTTAAGGCTTGCTCGAATTCTTTTTTTAAAGAAGCATTTTTCATTTTTTTTGTTAAGTTTTTGATTGTTTGGTTAATTTTTCCTTTTAGGATTTGTTTAGCTGAAATAACGCCTTCGTTATAATTGGATTCTGTTATTTTATTTATACAAGGAGCTGAACAGATTCCAATAGAATGTCTTATACAGGCTTTTTTGGGTAGTTTGTTGCATGTTTTTAATTTGAATGATTTATTTATCACTTGAAGTATGTCGTCTCGTGCTTTTGCTGAAGTAAAGGGTCCATAGAGTTTGTTTTTTGTATTGTTATTTTTTGTATGCTTAGGTGCTCTTGCTATTTTAAATTTTGGATATTTTTCGTTTGTTAGTTCTATGTAGGCATATGATTTGGAGTCTTTTAGGTCAATGTTGTATTTTGGTTTATGTTTTTTTATTAGATTGTTTTCGAGGATAAGTGCTTCAATTTCGTTTTTTGTTATTATAAAATCAATTTCGTTAATGTGCGTTAAAAGAACTTCTGTTTTTGGGTCATGTTTTGTGTGTGTGAAGTAGCTTGATACTCGTTTTTTGAGGTTTTTGGCTTTTCCTATGTATATTATCTTGTTTTCACTATTTTTGTATATATAACAACCGGGATTTGTTGGGAGGGTGGATAAATTAATTGCTGGTTTCATAATAAATAATAAGAAAAGGGGGTTTTATGTTTTTTGGGAACGTTCGCGGGTTAATAACCTCAAGGGATGAGTGGAGCAAAGTGACTTCGAGTGTTTTTATGAAATAAAAATATGAAAAAATTCTGTAAGGATTTTCTATTTAATCGCTGTTAGGTGAGGGTGAACCTATAGTGAAAGGGGCAACCCGTCCCTTTGAGTTTGAAAAGGTTTGTTAGATAAGTACTTAAGAGTAGTAACAAAATAGAAACATTTATAAGCTAACGTACGAAGATTATAATATGACAAGCCATAAACTAGAGGGGGTTATAGCAAGTGCAGTCCCCTTAGCTGAGGCTGTTTTCTACAAAAATTCAGCTCCACACACAACTGCAGAAAGAACAATGGGGACTGCTGAGCCATTAATTAATAATGCAAATATAACGCCATATGTCGGCAACTTCCCAGAGAGTTTCGTTATTCCAGCAATTTCTGGATTTGTAGGAGACTATCTTGAGCATCAAGGTCAAAAGAGAGGAAGTAAAATCCTACAAAAAATTGGACAATATTTTCCAGAAATTTCAGCAACTGCAATTAGTGCTTATTTTACATTAGGCGAAACTATCTTGCCACAAATTCTACCTGGCTCAGCAGACATAAGAGATGTACCTGCAGTTTTAGTTAGCGCACTTGCTGGTTATGCACTTGCTAAAATTGGAAGAAAATCTGGCTTTAATGAAAAACTTTATGCTCTTTCCTAAAAAGCAACTCAATAGAACCTTCTCAAATTTCACTTAACAGGATGTTCAACGCAATCCTGATGTCAGTTTCCCACCCCCAATATTATACAAAATTTTATAAAACCAAGATTATAGGACCTATTATTAAAATGAGCCCTCAAGAAACCTCTCCTACTGCAGAAAGATACACCACGGTTTTAGATGTTAATTCAAGAGTTTCAATAACTACTGTAGGAGAATTAGTTCAGTTTTCACATTATATTGGAAGAAATATGGTGGAGATATATAGGGGAGAACTAGAATTTAATCCTACAACAGAGTTTCCTGGAGGGCATATAGATTTATATGAAACTCGGGGTGGATCCATTAATTTGAGATTTCTTCATTTGTATGGTCCTAGTAATGATAAAACTATTCTTGGAGGAACCATTAAAAGTGATGATTCCACATTGACAGTATCAGGGCCCAATAAAAAAAGTGTTGATAAACTATTAGAAGGCATTTTTGATTCATTATCCCTCCCCCAAACTGACATCTAGGACTTCTTCACAAATTCTTCGAATTTGCTAGACTCTCACGAGGCGTTGAACAGCGGTTTAGTCATTCGTCCCCACTCATCATAATTCTTAACAGAACAATATTAACCCGCGAACGTTATCGGCACTTTCTATGATGTTTTGGATAGAATTATTCTAAAGGAATGTAAGTCTTTTTGTGAATTTTCTCGCTTTTGAATATCATGTAGTTTTCAACAGGAAAAAGAGATCTGATTTCTCTAATTATATCTATTTCACTTAGGCTTTCAACAATAATAATTAATTGAGATGAACCTATTACTTTGATTGATTCAGTTATGTTTTTATGCTCTTTTGTATAGTTTAGAAAGTTATTTAGGTCTTTGATTCCTTCATTTTGAAATCTTAAGAAAATTATTTCTCGTTGTATTTTAAGCTGTTGGTTGTCTAGTATTGCACTATATCCTTTTATTATGAACTTTTTTTCTAATTCTTTTTTTATTCTGATTATACTTTTGGGTATGAGTTTCGTTTTATTTGATATGTCTATTATTCTTTTTGTTGGGTTTTTAACAAGCTCTTGTAAGACTTGTGTTTCTTTTTTTGATAGATCTTTTGTTATTTTATCTCCAAAGAGTATTTTTGTTGAGTGTTTTTTTTGTGATTTAAGATATTTCTTTTTATATTTATATTTTGTTATTATTGGAAATGTAAATGCAGTTTTTAGTTGTTTGTTGAATTTTGAAACAAGGTCTATATATATTTTGTGAAATGCTGCTAAATTCTTAGTTGAGACCTCTATGAGTAAATCTATTCCTTCTTTTGATTCTTCTATTGCTATAACTTCGTTAATATTTTTTAATTCGTTTATTATTTCTTTTCTGCTTTGATTATCAAGTTTTATGTAATTAAATCCAATTAGTGTATTAATGTATCCTAATTTTACGGCATCGATAATGACTGTCTCATTTTGAATAATATTTTTTGTTTTTAGACTTTTTATTAGGTATGATGCGGATTGTTGACTGGCGTTAATTTTTTTGCCAAGTTCTTTTGTTGTAATTCTTGAATTACTTGTATATTCATAGAGGGCTTTTTTTAATTTTGTTTTCATTTTCATTTTTTCTTCTCTTTATTTTGTTATTATGTTTCTTTTATATATAAATTTTTCCTTTTCTACAAAAAAAGGAGTAGTATTATTATAATACTTGAGTGATTATACTTTGTTATATTGAGTGGCTAGCGTATAAAATATATGGGTGGTGTTTTATACCTCATGTAATGTTGTAATTTAGAAGGGGTTACAAAGTAGAAAAGTTTATAAAGACTGTGTTAGAGGAAGGAATGAGATGGTGATTATCGAGGAAAAGAATGGCAATAAAGAACAAAGTATCAAAACAATTAAGAAATACAAGGGTGGCAATCGCTATTCCTACTGGTCGACCCAATGTTAAAAATGTTGTTGGCTCTTTTTTAAAAAATGCTGAAGCTTATGGCTATGATTTAAACAATTTTTCTGTTTATCTTTCTATTGATACTAAATATCGAGGTGCTAAAGTTGATGCTTTTAGATTACCTTCTGAATTAGAAAGGAAAATAGGGCACGTTGATTATATTGATGAACGAACGAGGGATGGTCTTGCGGCTAGTCTTTCAATGAAGGAGGGTATTGACCCGAAAGTTGCCGATATCTTATTTAGGGGAAGAGGATATTCAAAACAGAGAAATGCTGCAATTTATTATGCTGCCGCTGATATGAACGACATTGCTGTTTGTTTTGATGACGATGAAGCTCCTTATGTTCCTGTTAAGAATAGAGGGGGAGCATTATCATGGGTATATCCTGATTTTTTTACTCCACACTTAACTGCGCTTTCAAATGGAGCTGATATTACTCGTGGACCTTGCCTTGGTTATCTATCACCTATTCCATCTGATTTCGAGAAAGACATTCCTGAAGATATTAGAAGGAAACTGGGCAATGCTTTAGAAGCTGGTAGTGATGTAATTACTGCAGGTTCGTTTTTTGATTTAATGAATAAACTTGTATATCTTCCAAGTTCTGAAGTTGGAAGTCCTACTCGTCCTTTTGTTGTTAATGAAGGCCCTTTAGGTAAGCATATTTATGCGGGAAATATGGCAATTAATTTACAATCTGTAAGAGATGGGAAGCTTCCTGCGTTTTATACTCCACCTGCTGCTCGTGGTGAAGACACAATTTTTGCATTACAATTACAAGATGTAACAGTTGAAGAAGTTCCTTCATATATTTTTCATGATGCGTTTGATATGTATCCTGGGGTTTTGGAAGGAAGACTTCCGCATTCTCTTGCACCTGTTCCGGTAAATGCTCAAACAAAAGAAAGATTTGCTCAGGCATTGACTGGTTGGTTGAAATATGCTCCTATTCTAATTGAAATGACTTCAAAGTCAGATGGAGAAAAAGCTGACAGGGTTAAACGGATGGTTGATAATATTGGCGAACCTACAAGGCAATTGGCTAATTTACTTGATTGTCCAGTTTTTAACGAATGTGAAGGAGTTTTGAGAGATTATGTTGATAAGGTGGATGATCATCTGGCTGAACTTAAAAATACACAGAAAATTTGGAGAGGTAATATTGTTACTACTATGTAGTAAGATTTAAAAGGGAGATTTCTTTGGTTGTTTTATGGGAAAAAATGTATTATTGGTGGCTCCACCGTTTACTCCGGTGTCGAAAGATTCAGTAGCAGGGATTGAACAGGTGACTTATACTCTTGGTAAATTTTTAACTGATGCTGGTCACAATGTTTATACTGTTGGGAGAGAAGATTCAAAAGTTTATGGGACTCTTCTGCCTGGTGGATTTGCGGATTTGGCTGCATTTCCAAATGCAGATCTTGAACGTTTTCATCAAGCAATGAGCTATAATCAACATGTTGTTAGAAAAGCTTTGAAGGATAAACCAATTGATGTTATTATTGATAGATGTGAGGGGGATTCGTTGGTTACCAGTGTAGAAGAAAATGGGCCTCGTGTTATTGCTGGGTTAGATATGGAGCCTAAATATTATATACATCCTAAAATTTTTGAGGCTTTAAGGCCTGAACTTAGAGAACGAGATGATTGTTATGCAGCTGTTGCTGATCATATTGCTGATAGGTATGTGAAGGACTTGTTAGGTTCTGAGTTGGCTGATAGAATGAATACTGTTTACAACGGAATTATTACTGATAATTTTCCAATGCAAAAAGAAAAAGGAGATAAATTGTTATATCTTGGAAGAATTGTTGAGGGGAAAGCACCTCATTTAGCTATTGCTGCAGCGAATGATACTGGTCATGATATTGTTGTTGCTGGTGGAAGTGCACCCGGAGGAAATAGTGATGGTCAATATGAAAATAGTGAATTTTTTAATGCTAAGGTTAAACCTCTTTTGCGTTCTGGTGTTGAATGGTTTGGTCCAGCGAATTTAGAGCAAAAGGTTGGATTAATGCAAAATGCTAAGGCCGTTATTTTCCCCTCACAACATGTTGAGGCTCAACCTCTGGTTATTCTTGAAGCTATGGCTTGTGGAACCCCTGTTATTGCATCTAATCATTCGGGTGCTAAAGAAGAAATTATCGAGGGGAAGACTGGTTTTTTGGTAAACAATGAAGAAGAGTTAAGGGAGGCTATTGGTCGGGTGTCTGAATTGAGTCCTGAAAAGATTGCAGAGCATGCAAGAGAAAATTTTGATTATTCTGTGATGGGTCAAGGATATCTAAGACTTATCGAGGAATAAAAGTAAAATGAGGGAAGGAAAAAAAGTGCTTGTTGCTGGAGCACATCCTGATGATATATATATAGGAGCAGCTATTAGTATTAAGAGGAACGTAGAAATTCACATTTATTGACTGTCGCGACAGGCGTTATGCCTTTAAGACAATTTCTTGTTAGTACAGGTGGATATACTTTTTATTAGAACCTTTAAATCCATGAACAGATCCTAAAATGAAATCATAGTTTTCCTTTTGGATTTCTTTCCTAAACCATTCTTCGTGATTTTCTGACCAATCAAATTCTCCTCCAAAAAGTATTTAGATTTTGTTTTTGTATTTTTCTTGCAAATGTTTAATTTCTTTTATATATTTGGCTTAGAAAAAGCCTTCGTAGTAATTATCTGACCTGAGACCTTTTGAAATTTTATAATGATCTGTAAAGCAGATGATTCCAAAGTTTAATTTGAGAGCTAGTTTTATTACTTCTTCTGGTGTTAGTCTTCTATCTGAACCTGTCGAATGTATGTGGCAATTGATTAATTTTATATCTATTTAATATAGGGGTTTTATTTAATACTTTTGTAAATACAAAAATAATTCAAAATAAAAAGATGTAGATTATTTTTTATGTTTTTCTAGTTCTTTTTTCAAATATTTTCCGGTCCAGCTGTTCTTTATTTTAGCTACTTCTTCGGGGGTCCCTGTTGCTATTATTTTTCCTCCGCCCTCTCCACCTTCTGGACCTAAATCAATTATATGGTCGGCGCATTTGATTACGTCTAAATTGTGCTCAATTACTATCATTGTGTTTCCTTTCTCGACTAAGTTGTTTAAAACTTCTATTAATTTTTTTACATCATGGAAGTGAAGTCCTGTTGTTGGTTCGTCTAAGATGTAGAGGGTTTGACCGGTTGAACGTTTTGCTAATTCTTTGGTTAGTTTTATTCTTTGGGATTCTCCACCTGACAAGGTTGTTGAACTTTGTCCGAGTTTTATGTATTCTAGGCCTACTGCTTTTAGTGTGTCAAGTTTGGTTTTAATGGGTGGTATATTTTTGAAATGAGAAATAGCTTCTTCTACAGTCATGTTTAAAACTTCTGCAATATTTTTGTCTTTATATTTAATTTCTAGTGTTTCGGCATTATATCTTGTTCCTTTACATTCTTCGCATTCTATGTAAACGTCGGGTAAAAAATTCATTTCTATTTTTATTGTTCCATCTCCATTGCATTTTTCGCAACGGCCACCTTTAACATTAAAAGAAAATCTTCCGGGCATATAGCCTCTTATCCTTGATTCTTTTGTTTCGGAAAATAATTTTCTTATTTCGTCGAACATTCCGGTGTATGTTGAGGGGTTGCTTCGTGGTGTTTTTCCGATTGGTGATTGATCAATTATTATTGTTTTATCAATATTTGATGCTGTGATTATTTCATCATGTTTTCCTGGTTTTTCTTTTGAATTGTGTAACTTTTGCATCATTCCCTTGTATAGAATCTCGTTAATTAGGGTTGATTTTCCACTCCCACTTACTCCTGTTATTAGAGTTAGGCACCTTGTCGGAATTTCAACATCAATATTTTTTAGGTTGTTTTCTTGACAGCCTGTTATTTTTATTGGAAGCCATTTTTTTCTTCGTTTTGTTGGTATATCTATAAATTCTTTTCCTGCTAGGTATTGTCCAGTTAGGGACTTTTTGTTTTTTTGTATTTCTTCGGGTGTTCCTTCGGCTATGATATGTCCTCCGTGAATTCCGGCTCCAGGTCCGATGTCAACCACATGGTCTGCGTTTTTTATTGTGTCTTCATCATGTTCTACCACGATTAGCGTATTTCCTAAATCCCTTAATTTATGTAGTGTTTTTATGAGCTTGTTATTGTCTCTTTGATGGAGTCCGATTGAAGGTTCATCTAAGACATATAAAACTCCTGTTAAGTTTGAACCTATTTGTGTTGCTAGTCTGATTCTTTGGGCTTCTCCTCCTGAAAGTGTTCCCGCTTTTCTTGAAAGGGTTAGGTATCCTAATCCTACATTGTTTAGGAAGCTGAGTCTTTCTTTTATTTCTTTTAGTATTTGTGCGGCGATTTCTTTTTCTTTTGGTGTTAGTTTTATATTTTCAAAGAAGATTTGGGCAGCTTTAATTGATAAATCTGTTATGTCAATTATGTTTTTGTTGTTTATTTTTACTGCTAATATTTTTTCTTTTAATCTTTTTCCTTGACATTTAGGACAGGGGCGTTTTCGCATG
>CAZXBY010000030.1:0-8176 GCA_964639055.1 Candidatus Woesearchaeota archaeon | reverse complement strand
GGAGCAACAGTCTCTGGCACAGAAACGATGAAATGGGCACAAATCAAAGGAACAAGTGCAATTAGGAATTCAGAAGTCTCGGGAAGAGATGCACTGATTGACTCAGACATTTCTGGAAAATTTGCTTTGGTAGGAACAACAATCTCTGGCACAAATGCAATGACAAGAGCCAAAGTCTCGGGCGAAGAAGCAATGTACGATACAAAGGTCACTGGCGAAGATGCAATGGCTAGAGCAACAGTTTCGGGATTCAAAGCAATGCAAAATTCATACATGGAATTACTATCAGCACCATTGATTCATTTTTCTGGATGGAGAGCAGGAGAAGGGATAAATATTAAGAGAAGGGAAGGCGTCAAAATAAAAAGAACAAGATCCCTCAAAAACAGACTAAGCTTGATAGTTGCATAACAAAACATTAAACCTTCTTTTTTAATAAAATATCAAAACTTAAAAACCTCGCTTCTTATTAATTAAAGATGGAAGAGAACAAGATTCAAGATCCACTTTCCCCTATTGAGAGCTGAATTTTACCATTGTTAACGTCCACCGAGCAATCAGTAGACACTTTAGTTGACACAGAAAATAATAAAACTACAGTTTTAAGGGCAATCACTTTCTTGGAGAACAAAAACTTGGTAAAAAGTACAACTGAAGAAAAAAAGGTGATAGATCTGGGCATATTGGGCGTAAACTATTCAAAAAAAGAGTTACCTGAGCGAACCCTTCTCGGGAAACTTGAGAAACAAGAAAGTATCCCTATTAATGAGGTAAAGAATGCTTGCAGCTTAAACGAGAACGAGGCAAAAGTCGCTATAGGCACCCTAAAAAATAAAGCTTTCATAATCGTTGTTGACGGTAAAGTAAAATTGATCGCTACTATTGAAGAAATATCTAAAAAGTTCTTAGAAGAAGCCTTTTTGGAGACCCTTCCTAGGGAATTAGGCTCTCTTGAACCTCAAGAAAAGCTAGCTTTTGATAAATTGAAGAAAAGAAAAGATATTGTTGAAATAAAGGATAAAAAAACGACAAATGTTAAATTGACAGACCTCGGCGAAAAAATATCAAAAGAGGACATGAACGATGACCTATTGGAACAAGTCACTCCTAAGATAATAAAAACTATGGGCTGGAAAGGTAAAAAGTTTCGTAGATATGATATTAATGCTTCTGTTCCTAGACTTTCTGGAGGGAAAAAGCATTTTGTTAATCAGGCGACTGATTATGCAAAATCAATATGGCTCGAAATGGGATTTAAAGAAATGACTGGAGATATGACTATGACAGGATTTTATAATTTCGATGCACTTTTTACAGCTCAAGACCATCCTGTTAGAGAAGAACAAGATACATTTTATATAAAAAATATAGAAGGTAGGCTTCCGGATAAAAAAATAGTAAACGAAATTAAAAAAGCTCATGAAGGAAATTGTTTGAATAGCAAGGGGTGGCAAACAAAATGGACAGAGGATGAAGCAAAAAAAGTATTATTAAGAACACATACAACGCCACTTTCAATTAAAACTCTTCATGAAATTGCAAAAAATAAGGAATATCCTGCTAAATATTTTGCTCTAGGAAAATGTTTTAGAAATGAGACTGTTGATTGGTCACATGGTTTTGAGTTTAATCAGACAGAAGGAATTGTAATTGATGAAAATGCTAATTTTAGACAACTTTTAGGTTATTTGTTGCAATTTTTTAATAAGATGGGATATGATAAGGTTAGAGTTAGACCAGCGTATTTTCCGTATACAGAACCATCTTTAGAAATAGATATTTTTCATCCAATTCATAAAAAGTGGGTAGAACTTGGTGGGGCAGGAATTTTTAGGCCGGAAGTTACAATTCCGATATTTGGAAAACATATTCCTGTTTTGGCGTGGGGACCAGGATTTGATAGGATAATAATGGAATTTTTTGAGATAATGGATTTACGAGAGATGTATAAAAATGATATAAATAAATTACGAGAGATGAAATCATGGAGGAAGTAAAATGACAAGGGTAGAAACATTAGTATTAATACACCAACATCCAAAAGTTTTATTAGCTATGAAAAAACGAAGATTTGGAAAAGGTCGTTATAATGGTTTTGGTGGTGGACTAAAAGAAGGAGAAGCAATTATTGATTGTGCAATTAGAGAAACAAAAGAAGAATCAGGTATAATTGTTTCAGATTTAATTTATGTAGGAAAAATTTTATTTAAATTTTTAGATAGTGATGAGCAAGATCATGAGGTCCATTTTTATAAAGCAACCAATTACGAAGGTGAACCGGTAGAGACAGAAGAGATGAACCCAAAGTGGTTTCATCATGAAGAGCTGCCATATGAAGAAATGTGGCCAGATGACAAGTATTGGATGCCTTTATTTTTGGAAGGTAAGAAGTTTATTGGCGAGTTTCATTTCTCAGATGAGGGTATTACGCATTATGAATTAAATGAAGTGGAGGAGATGGTATGACGATACTTTCAATGGACAGAAAAGAATTAGAGAAGAAAATTGGAAAGATAGATGGAAAAATGGAAAAATTAATAACAGATATGGGGACTCCAATTGAATATGTGACAGAGGATGAAGTTGCAATTGAAGTATTTCCAAATAGACCTGATTTACTTTCATTACAGAATTTTGCAAAAGCAGTAATGCAATATAAAGGGAAAGAGAAAGTTGCTTCATACAAAATCAATCCTCCCGAAAAAAACTATGAAGTAATAATTGATAAATCTGTTAAGGGAATAAGAGACTATACTGTTTGTTGTATTGTAAAAGGAATAAAATTTGATGATGAGAAAATTAAAGAAATAATAGATATCCAAGAAAAACTACATAATTCTATTGGAAGAAAAAGAAAAAAGTTAGCAATTGGGGTATATCCATTAGAAAAAATAACATTGCCGATTACTTTTAAGGCTGAGGATCCAAATAAAATAAAATTCAAACCATTAGAATTCCCAAGAGAAATAACAGGACGACAAATATTATCACAACATCCAACAGGGAGAGAATATGGAAACCTATTAAAAAACTTTGAAAAATTTCCAATATTTATAGATGCTAAAGACAATGTTTTAAGTATGCCACCAATAATTAATTCTGATGAGACAGGAAGAATCACAGATACTACAAAAGAAATATTTATAGAAGTCTCAGGTAACAACATACATTACCTCAAAAAAGCCTTAGCGATACTTGTAGCAACACTTTTTGAAATGGGCGGAAGAATATATGCAATGAATATTAAAGACAAAAAACAAGGGAATTCTATTTCTCCCGATATGACACCAGAAAAGATGTTATATGAAATAAAAGATATAAATAAAAACTTAGGAATGGAATTCACCGAAAAACAAATTAAAAATAATTTAGAAAAAATGGGAATAGAAACTATAAAAGAAAAAGGAAAAAATGTGGCATTAATTCCTGCATATCGGACAGATATATTGCATCCAATAGATTTAGTTGAAGAAGTGGCAATTGTTCATGGTTATGAGAATTTTGAACCAATAATTCCTAAATTTTCTACAATAGCTGAAGAAGACAAAATGTCAAGAATAAGAAAAGTTATAAATAATATTTTATTTGGTCTTGGTTTGCTTGAGGTATCGTCTTTTCATTTAACTACAAAAAAGAATATTAAAAAAATATATTTCGAATTTAATGAAGCAATAGAAGTTGAGGATTCAAAAACTCAAAATGATACACTTCGAAATGATTTATTGACAAATTTGATGCAAATATTCTCTGAAAATTCAGATTCACAATATCCTCAGAAGATATATGAGATCGGTAAGGTTTTCAAATTGGATAAAACTAATAAGGCAGAAACAGGAATAGAAGAAAAAGAAAATCTTGCAATAGCTCTAGTGGATGAAAAAATTACATTTACTGAAATAAAACAGATTTTGGATTATTTATTTAAAATGTTGGGAGAAACATATACATTAGAAGAATACGATGACCATCCGGCTTATATTAAGGGGAGATGTGGTAAAATCATAGTGAATGATAAAGAAATAGGATATATTGGTGAAATTGCACCACGAGTTCTTAAAAACTGGAAAATAAAAGTTCCAGCAGTTGCTCTCGAACTTGACACAGAATTTTTGTTAGAGTAATTTTTGAGACACGAATATATGAGCCATAACTTATATTTAAAACAAAAACTATTATTAATTATTCAACATATTTTGTTGTCAACTTCGGTTGATTTCATTCCTTGTTGTTTCACGGTTTCGGCCGCGGGAGAGAGGTGTTAGTAAAAATTCAGTACTTTCCATTTTTTCGTAATATATAAAAAGACACAACTATTTTTCTTTTCATTGCCTGGCTAGCTCAGTTGATAGAGCGTCACATTGGTAATGTGGAGGTCGCGGGTTTGATCCCCGTGTCAGGCTTAACAAATAACTTCTCCTGGAGCTTCAGCATAGTAAAAACAATGATGTCTATCTTCTTCTTTTAAATTACAACATATTGAATCATTCTTATTTTTTCTTGCCATTCCTTCATAAGCCCTTACATAACATTCCTCTAAAACCGAAATATTTTTTATTTTATCACATTCACTAACGTTTTCCTGATCTATAGCAAATTGATAGAGAGCCTTAAGATAACATAGATTTTTCTTTTCCAAATCTTTTATTTTGTCACAATAGTCTAGATTATTTTGTCTGATTCCTTTTTCAGAGTACCACTTCTGTTCACATGTTTCAACGCCTCGACACTCCTCTAAGGCACCGTTTTTCCAAATTATTGAGAAAATACATTCACCACGAGATTCCATGTCTAAAAAATTATCACACAATGAAGTATCTCTATTTAGAGCAGCTATGTTTCTATAATATCTATCAGTACAAATCGTGTTTTTTCTACAAAAAGAAATATCTTTTTTGCTTGTGCGATATAGACACCAAGCTCAGTAAAACATCTATCACTCCAGTCAGGAATATCTAATAAGAAACATACTTCTGCGTCTAACTTGCCTATGGCTATCTTAAGTATACAGTCTGGGCTATTCTGTCCAGTACAAAGATTTGTATTAAGGGTTTTAATTGCAATTTCATTTTTACATTTGTCAATATAATATGAAGATTCAATATTAATTTGATTACATAATTGAGAGTTGTTCTTGTATTTCGCAAATTCACTAATACAGTTAGCTCTAGGATAATGTTTTCCTCCTAAAATATCTTGAGAAACTTTTGATAAAATTTTACAATGACCTATATTGTCATTCTCAATTGCCTCATTAATAACCTTTTCTTGAACTTCCGGAGAAGATTGGACTATATTAAAGATGAAATTTCCAAGAGATATTACAAAGAAGAGAAAGAGAACTCCAATAATTATTGCTGTTATTTTAATAATTTTTTGTACAATCTTTTAGCTTGAGCCTCCCATTTTTCTACTCATAAATTAATCAACCATTTTTTATATATAAAACCTTGGATTTGGTAATTATTTTATAAAAAAATTAAAAGATTTCAATAGTAAAAGAAGATGATTAAAAAATGTCATACTGGATTTTAAAATCTCTTTTACATAAATTTATAAAAGTATATCTTTAGAATAAAACATGGAAGAAGAAATAAGCTCCTCAAACGATGAAATAGAAAAAATATTAGAAAAAGAAAAAAACAACATAGAAATTAATCTAATAAAGGAAGAACTATCAGAATTCGAATATGAATTGCCAAGTTTTGAAGGTTTGGCTGAGGATTTTGATATAGAAAGAGCACTAGATAAGGAATCTTCATTCTTACTTAGAGAAATAAGAAAATTAATAGCAGAAAAACTTTCGGCATATTTACAATTATTTGAAACGTTTATGAATCCGACATCTCCTCCAATGTTTATATTCTCAGCATTAAGAAATCTTGATGAAAAAGATAGAGAAAAAATAAAAAAGTTGTACAAGAATTTTTCAAAATATCAACTTTTGTCTGTTAAATTAGATACAATATATAATGAAGAAAATGAAGCAAAATTTATTAATCAGGCATATAATGAATGGCAAAAATGTAAAACAGAAATTCATCAAATCATAGAAAAATTAGAAGTTTGTACAACGGAAAAGTCAGACAATAATCAAATAGGATATTTTAATTAGAATAAATTAATTGAAATATATTTCTCTTTT
This sequence comes from Candidatus Woesearchaeota archaeon, assembly GCA_964639055.1. Lineage (GTDB taxonomy): Archaea > Nanobdellota > Nanobdellia > Pacearchaeales > GW2011-AR1 > JAGVXH01. The sequence continues at coordinate 2,034 of CAZXBY010000030.1, read as the reverse complement.
ATATAAAGTTGGCTTTATTCTTTTTTACCCAAATTTTACTTGAATCCTTCTCTTCCTATTAAATACAGAGGAATAGATTGGTTAGAATATGGTTGAGACATTGACAACTATATCCATCATAAAATTATTATCCATTCACACGAAATAACCAGAAAATAAAAAAGGATAATATCAATAATGCAATAGAGCCAAGTAAAGCAATGGCTCTAACAGCTTTTACAAAAAGAATTAATAATAAAAATCCCACCCACATTAATAAAACAATTGAAATTGAAATTCCTAGAGATGAGCTAATAATCATAATAGATATTAACTCTTAAGCTATATAAAATTATCTCTGAAGATTTGCCATAGGACTTTCACTCACATTAACCGCGTTCATAACTTGTCCTGTGGTTTCTAAACCAATATCCCATAGATTAACAGCAAATTCTCCTAACCATCCAATATAAAGATACACTCCACTAACAATTCCTCCAGGTGAAGATAAGTCAATTTTCCCTGAATTAAACAGAACTAGCATTGACGTAATTAATAAAATTACAATTATACTTAAAAAAGCAACTTTTACTAATCTTGCTTGGTGTTCCAATTTCATATACACAAAGATTACAAGACCTAGTACAAGCGCAATTATCACCCACAATATCATGAAAGAATGAAACAAGATGATTATAAAAACTTTTTTATAGTATAATGTTTGATAATTGATATGAAAAAGAGCAAAAAGGGGTTGAAAATTTATTTATTTAGACATGGACAAACGACATATAATCGTGATCATAGGTTTACAGGATTTAATGATGCAAAATTAACGAAAGAGGGATTAATTCATGCTAAAATGATAGCAAAAAAACTTATGAATAAAAAATTTCAGGTTGCAATACATACACGACTTAGTCGTTCAAAAAAGACACTTAAGCCAGTTCTAAAAAATCATTCTGAATGTAAAGTGGTAATACAAGATGACAGAATGATAGAACGAAGCTATGGGAATTTATCAGGGAAATTGCATTCAATGATAATTAAGAAATATGGGCAAAAACAATATGATTCGTGGCATCGAGGGTATAATGAAAACTCGCGTCCACCTAAAGGTGAATGCTTTAAGGATGTTGAAAAACGAGTAAAATCTTTTATTACAGACTTGAAAGAATTTATGAAAAAAAATCAAGTCAATGTCGCAATTTCTGCTCATGGAAATTCTATTAGACTCTTTAGAAAAATAATGGAAAAAGCAACTATTAAAGAAACAACTAAGTGGTTTATCCCATACGATAAAGTTTTTACTTATACAATATAAAGAACATCAAGCTTTAAAAACAAAAATCACTTCTAATAGACAAAGAGTGATACTTATGAATAAAAAATTATTTTCTGCAGCATTTACATTAACAGGAACAATCATAGGTGCAGGAATATTAGGACTTCCATATGTTTTTAGTCAATCCGGATTTTTAATTGGCTTATTCTGGCTAATTATACTAGGAGCAATAATGATTCTTATTTATCTTTATTTAAGCGAAGTGGCATTAAGAACATACAAACGCCACCAACTCCCAGGATTAGCAAAAAAATATTTAGGAAAAAAAGGAGAGTACTTGATGATATTTGCAATGCTTTTTGGTCTTTATTCGTCATTATTGGCATACTTGATTGGTGAAGGAGAAAGCTTGTCGCAATTGTTTTTTGGAACGGGAGAGTATGCTCTCGTTTTTACTTTGATTTTTTGGATATTACTTACTTTTCTTTTGGCGGGAGGATTAGAAAGATTAAAACGTATTGAGACAGTAGGAGTTATAGTTATCATAATTATAATAATTGGTATATTTTTCACATTCCTACCTAACATTAGTATATCAAACTTAACAATAAACAATCCCTCAAAGTTCTTTTTTCCAATAGGAGTAACTTTGTTTGCACTACTTGGTTTTACTTCCATTCCAGAACTTAGAGAGGAGATGAGAGGGCAAGAAAAAAATCTTAAGTGGGCAATAATAATAGGAAGTTTGATTCCTGTTGTTCTTTATATTC
>CAZXBY010000029.1:2843-8227 GCA_964639055.1 Candidatus Woesearchaeota archaeon | reverse complement strand
AATATTTGGATCTGGAGAAATAACAGTACGTGCTGAGAAATTAACTCTTTTCCCTGCAAGATTTTTTCTTATTCTACCTTCTTTTCCTTTAATTCTTTCTTCTATTGTTTTAAGTGGCTGACCGCTTCTATGTCTTGCGGGAGGTACTCTTGCTATTGAATTATCGAAAAATGTTGTTATATGATATTGTAATAGATCCCATAAATCTTCTATAATAACCTCTGGGGCACCTGCATTTAAATTCTCCCATAATCTTTGATTTGCACGGATGATATCTGATAATTTGTGAGTTAAGTCGTCTTCACTTCTCTCACCCGACTCTAATGTAATTGATGGTCTGACTGTTACTGGTGGAACTAATAAAAGAGTCATAATTGCCCATTCTGGCCTCAATGTATTTGGATTAATTCCTAGTATTTTCAAATCTGCGTCGGGAACCTTAACTAATCTTTCTCTAATTTCTGTTGGAAAGAGCCTTCTTCTTCCTACTCTAAATGTTGAAGGCTTTTCTAGTTTAACTTTTTCTTGAATTATACCACAATGAGGACATTTTTTGCCATCTTTGGCTTTTTTAATCCTATCTGTAACTGACTTTTCTAAATCTTTTTCATCTTTTATTAATACTTTTCCACAAGCTTCACATGTACTTCTCAGAACTAAATCAATAATTGGAAGATATTTTATATGAATTGTTGGTCTTGCTAATTCAATTACACCTGGATGACCTAAACATTCTTTTAATCTACCACCACATGTTCGACATCTAACACCTGGGTCAATTGCACCTAATCTTAAATCCATTAAGCCGCCATCTACTGGATAGCCATCGATATCATAAAGTTCTGGGGTTACTATCTTTCCTACTGACAATTTTTTGATTTGGTCCGGACTCAATAAATGGAAGTCCATCGATTTGATTTGTTTTCTTATTATTTCTGGCATTTTATTTTCTAGCCCCCATTCCATAAGTTATATCCATCATTCCTTGATATTTTGCCTTTAATCTATCATCGCCTATTCCATCTATCATATCTTGATAGAATGGTCTCATTATTGCTTCTCTTCTTTCTACTAATTCTGCTCTTAATTGTGGGTCAAATGCACATGAGCTCTCTTCTATCGGATTCGTTTTTCCTTTAGATGCGAGAAGTGGAAGAAGCCATGCTGCTTCGAACCCTAATATGCTCCTGTCATGTGCCATATCTGCTGGTAGTCCCATTTTATTCGTATTTATTCTTTAATTCGAATTTAGTTAATAAATGCAATCCTTGTAATTCTTCGATTAGTAGTTTGAATGCGTAGGATACTTCGATTGGTTCTACTTGGTTTGAATGACATAAGCTACAAGTTCGTTTTTTATGGATTTGGTCGTCGATAACGATGCTTCCACATTTAGAACAAATGTAAATTGTTACTTTATCAGAATCATATCTTTCTTTTAATAATAGAGATGCTCCATGTCCAACTAATGCTTGCTGTTCCATTTCTCCTAATCTTAATGCTCCACCACGAGATCTACCTTCGATTGGTTGTCTTGTTAAAAGTGCTATTTTACCACTTGCTCTTGCATGCATTTTGTCGGCTACCATATATTTCAATTTAAGATAGAACATATTACCTACGTATATTTTTACTGGCATTTTTTGACCTGTAACACCATGATAAAATACTTCTTTTCCATCAGGCCTAAATCCTAACTTTTTTAGATTATCCTCAAGTGATCCCTTTGTTTCTCCTGAGAAGGGGGATGCATCAACTATTCTTCCTGAAAGAGCTGCTACCTTTCCTGCAATTATATCCATTAAATAAGCTACTGTCATTCTAGATGGCACACCATGTGGATTAAATATAATATCTGGGGTTATTCCGTCGCTAGTAAATGGGATATCCATTTCTGGAGCAATTCCACCGACTATACCTTTTTGACCATGAGGACATGAAAATTTATCTCCTAATTCTGGGATTCTTAACTCTCTTGTTTTTACTTGAATTATTTTGTTTCCTTCTTTATCTTGTGTAATGAATACTGCATCAATTGTTCCTGTTTCTTCTTGTTTAATTGTTACGGAATTTTCTTTTTTTGTTTGAATTGAAATTTCTCTTGCTTCACTCAAAAATTTGGGTGGTGAAATTTTACCTATTATTACGTCACCAGATTTTAATTCGGCTTCTGGATATACTATTCCATCCTCCTCAAGATTGTTATAACTTTCCTCTGTTCTATAACCTGACGTATCTTTATCTGGAATACATATTTCATCTTTTAATCCACCTGCATAATTCAATTCTATTGAAGAGTATGGCCTAAATCTTGAACTTCGTCCAAGTCCTCGGTCTACAGAACCTTGGCTGATTACTATTGCATCTTCAACATTGTAACCATCAAATGGCATTATTGCAACAATGACATTTTGTCCTACTGGATGAACATTTAGTGTATCGTAGATAAAACTTCTAACTATTGGTTTTTGTGGATAGTGTAATAGTGAAACGTCAGTATCCATTCTTACATGATAATTTGCTGCATAAATTCCTAATCCTTGTCTATAAGCTCTTGAACCACCTTTAACCATACGTGCAGGAGGATTATGATTTGCGTAAGGAATCATAGACACACTAACTCCTAGAACGTCAATTTTATCTATTTCTAAGTGTGTGTGTTCCTCCGTTAAATCTTCTTCGTTTATTGCTATATAAGTATCGTCTTCTTCAGCAGCGTCTAGATATTCAATTAATCCTTGTTTAATTAAATCATCCCAATGTAATGTTCCATTTTTAATCATTTCTAAATGCTCTTCTTTTAATCTTGGAACTTTGTTATCTACAATAATTACTGGTCTTAACACTCTTCCTACTTCTGTTGATAAAAATATTGTATCTAATTTCTTTTCAAGCTTGGCTGATATTTCGTAAGGCAATTCTTGATTTCTTCGTTTTTCTTTTACTTTTGACACAAATTCTTCTGCTTTTTCTGTGGCTCCTATAAATCGACCATTATAAAATATATCAGTTGAGCCTGTTTGTTGCATTCCTACAGCTTCAAGAACTTTAATTACATCAACATGATCCATTGAAGTTACTGTTGAAATTCTTGCCAAAAGAGCTAGATTTTTTCTTAGGCCAATTTCTGTTCCTTCTGGAGTTTCTACCGGACAAAATCTACCATAATGAGTTGGATGAACCGTTCTTGCTGCAAAATTTTCTTGTTCACCAGGGAGAGTAGATGTCACTCTTTGTAATTGACTCATAATTGCAAATGAATTATTTTTATCCATATTCTGTGTTACACCTGTCCTTTCACCAATCCATGAACCAGTTGCAATTGCAGACTCTATTCTATGACTGAATAATGTTGATTTTGCTAATGTTTTTATTGAATAAAATTTTCGTCTTTTTACTGTCTTTTGTAGAGAATGTTGTATTTCACGCAATAGAATATTCATATTTACTCTAAAAAGGTCGGATAATAAGTCACCTGATAGTCTAATTCTTTTATTTGCATAATGATCTTTATCTGTCAAAGAATGTTTAGGGTCTTCTTTTGCTATAAAATATTGTTTTATGAATTTGCATAATGTTCTTGCTTTTTCTAATCTAGCGTCTTCATCTAAACCAATATGTGGTAAAAAATATGAGTCGATTCGTTGTTTTACTCGGTCAAGAATTTCTTTTTCGGTTCCTTGGAGAGCACTTTTTTCTGCTATCCACATTAATGCCTCTTCTTGATTTTGAATGGATGCATACTCATAAAGATTAACTATTAAATTATCAGTTTGTTTTCCTATTAACCCTGAAATTTCTGCGTCTGATTGTAGTCCTAATGCCTTAAGTAATACCATAGCTGGAATATCTCTGAATCTTGAGAAAGACAACTCTAATATTCCGTCATTATTTTCTACTAAAGAAACTGGTATTTTATAGGCTCCTCTTTGAGAAAACAATCTAACCATTAATCTGTCTTTGATTTTTTGATATTCGACAAAGGTTTGGTTTGCTGCTAAATCTTCGGCCATTATCATTATTCTTTCATTTCCATTAATTAGAAAATAGCCTCCCATATCTCTTGGGTCAATATAATTTTGAATTAATTCTTCTTCTGATAATCCATCCAGGTTACATGCTCTACTTTTTACTATTACTGGGATTCTTCCTAATTGAACTTCTGAACTTTCAGATTGTCCTGCAAAATTTATACTCATTTCAAGTGTTATTGGGGCAGAATATGTTAGATTTCGAAGTCTTGCTTCGGCAGGTGTTATGGGTTTTGTTGAACCATCAGCTTCCACAATATTTGGTTTATTAATTGTTATTTTTCCTAATTTTATTTCGAAATCTTCGGTTGGTAAAGAATCTGACAATTCTGTTACGATTTCTTGCATTTTGTTTTCAATAAAATTATTAAATGAACGAATATTTGATTCAACTAGAGAATAGTTTTTTAAATATTCCTTAACCAGTACGTGTTCTTGTTCCATTTTTAAATTACAACCCTATAGTAGATTTCGTCATCTCTAGCTATTTTAATTACATCGCCTGATTCACAATCTTCTGAGATTGCAGAATCTTTTTTAGAAATTTTTGGTAATTGTGACAAGACTATATTATATTGAACAAGTAAGTTCTCTACCTCTTCTTTTTTCATTTTTGTGTGCTTCGGTTGTAATGTGTGCATTGTTTTTGAGTAGAATATTCTTTTAGATATGAAAAAGACCGAAAAAGCCTTTTTAAACTTTTTGTTTTTTGTTATTTTTGAGTAGTCTGTTGTTTTTATTTAGTTTTTTCTATTCTGGCTGACACGACTTGCTTTCCTTTGTGTGATCTTACAGAATTCAGGTAACTTGCGAGGCTTTTAGCTTCTAATTCTTTATTATAATTAGCTTTTATACCGTCGATAGTTGGCAAAGAAAATTCTGAATGAATGCCTGTCCTTGATACTATTACCGAATATGTGTTTGATTGATTTGGGGTTGTAATTTTAAATTCATACAATAATTGGTCAGCATCAGCTTTTTGGTCTGGTTTTAAATCATGAAAATATGTTTGCCAATCTATTGCCTCTCTGTTTACTGATTTTGTGAAATGGTCTAGTGGGTCTTGAGATATTGATTCGTCGATTGACATTATAGAAATTGTAAATTAGGGTTTATATTGGTTTTGAAGAGGTGAAAGACTTCCTTTACAAAACAATGTGTCGTGTCTTCAAACAATGAATAAATGGCCCCGAGGGGATTTGACTATTCGCAATTTGCATCTTGCAACTATATTAATTATTAAGTGTTGCTTCAAAGCTAATTACTCACCCCGACAATGTGTCGTGTCTTCAAACAACGAATAAATGGCCCCGAGGGGATTTGACTATTCGCAATTTGCATCTTGCAACTATA
>CAZXBY010000029.1:0-2743 GCA_964639055.1 Candidatus Woesearchaeota archaeon | reverse complement strand
CCCGACAATGTGTCGTGTCTTCAAACAACGAATAAATGGCCCCGAGGGGATTTGAACCCCCGACACCTGGATTAAAAGTCCAGTGCTCTGACCAGGCTGAGCTACGGAGCCAATATTATAATTGACTAAAACTGATTTAAAAAGTTTTGGATTTATAGAATTAAATAAATAATAATGTGACCTCGATAATAATTTGTATATTTTAAAAAAATGGGCTCATGGCTATTGTTATTACAAAACCTAGGGCACCTATTACAACTAAGCCTATTGCGGTTACTTTGGATATTGTTTTAAACTCTTCCATCGTTGGTTTTTTTAGTAATCGCCAGACTCGTTTATATTGTGTATATAATGAGGTTATCTTTTGTTTTAATGTCATAATGTTAAAGTAAAAAAACATAGTTTTTAAGTTTATTCTTATGTTTATTTTTAGGATTCGAAAAACTCTATGCCAAGCTCGTTTTCTATTTCTTTTCGTTTTGCTTCACCTATGGGAATTCGCTCGCCACTAATCTGAGGTGATTTTACACCTGTTATTATTACCATTATTTTGAGACCTTTATCCATATCTTGAGATATTTTTGCTCCACTAATCAATTTGGCGGTTGGGGATAGTCTTTCACCTATTAATTGAACTGCTTGGTTATATTCTTCTAGTGCGAGATTATTCCCCCCTATTACATTGACTAATGCACCTTGAGCGTCTTTTATGTCTACATCTAGGAGTGGATTATTTAATGCTTTGTTTACTGCTTCGGTTACTCTGTCAGTTGTGTCAGACTCGCCCATTCCTATTAAAGAAACGCCACCATTTGCCATTACGGCTTTTATGTCTGCGAAATCAAGATTTACTAGGCCAGAACTTGTGATTAATTCGGTTATTCCTTTTACAGCATTGGTTAAAATTTCGTCGGCTACTTTGAAGGCTGTTGGCAATGGTAGATTTGGGGCTAAATCTAGAAGCTTATCATTTGGTATTACTATTAGTGTATCTACTATGCCTTCCATTTGTTCTAGACCTTCCATTGCGTTCTCAATTCGTTTTGAACCTTCTACGCTAAATGGTAATGTTACGACACCAATCACTAGAGCGCCCATACTCTTTGCAACTTCTGCAACTACTGGTGCGGCTCCTGTTCCTGTTCCTCCTCCGAGTCCACATGTTACAAAAACCATGTCTGAATTTGATAATTTCTTTTTTATTTCTGTGAGTTGCTCTCTTGCTGCTTCTCGTCCTATTTGTGGGTTACTACCTGCACCGAGACCACGGGATATTTCTCGGCCGATTAGTATTTTTTGGTCTGCTCTTGCATATAATAAATCTTGAGCATCAGTATTAATTGCTATTATTTCTCCTCCTCTTATCCCTATTTCATGCATTCTGGACGTTGTGTTACCTCCACCACCACCTACTCCTATTACTTTTATTCTGGCTGAATGTTGTTTTAGAATTTGTTCGAGTTCTCTATCAATATCTAAATTATTGTTCATTGCTTTTGGTGGTACAAAGTCTATCTCCTCTTTCCCTAATATGTCTTCCATGGATATAAAAATGATAAAATGCTTTATATTTATTGTTGTAGTTTAGGGTATAAGAGGTTATTTTTTGTCTGTTTTTGTTTTTATTACTTCTGCTTCGACTTCTTTTCCTAAGATTTCTTTTATCTTTTCTGCCATCATTTTAATAAATGGTTCAAATGTCTTTTCTACTTTGAATATAATTTTATTATCTTTTGTTTCAAAGTCAAATCTTTTTCTAAATAAGAAATCTTGCATGGCATTTATTCTTTCTTTTTCGTCTGTTATTTCTTTTAGAATTTTGTATTCATATATTATTTCTTTTCCGGATAATGGATTATTAAAATCAACTAAGGTTCGTCCACCTGAGTTTGACAGAATTCTAACTACTTGGCCATCCAGATTTAATTGCATTCCTCTTTGTGGATTAATTTTTTGTTCATGAAATAATTTTGTTGGTATCATTTTCACTAATTCTTTTTGTCTTTTTCCGAATGCTTTCTCTGGAGTTAAATCTAGAGTATATTTTTTTCCTATTTCTTTTCCTTCTATATCTTCATCAAATCCTGATGGAAGCATTTTATTACCAACTGATAGTGTGAAAGATTTTAGGTCTTTAATTTTTAAGTTAGCTTTTTTTGCGTCTGCTTCGATTGTTGTGTCAAAGATTTCGTCTGTGCCTTTTATTTTTCCTGTGAATTCTATTTCAACAAAATCATTTTTATTGATTGTCATGATTTTTAAGAAGATTAGGTTGGTTTAAAAAAGTTTGGGGAACCTAAACTTTTTTATACTGAATTTCTATCTTTTTCACATGAGAGAGTGCCTACGCTATTCGCAAAAATGCATTTCATAACGAAAGGTAAAAAAAAGCGTTATTCAAAGCGTTTTACTCAGTCAAACGAAGCAGACAATGTCTGCCTTGTACATAAACAATTACGAGAGAATGCCGGAGCGGTCAAACGGGGCAGACTCAAAATCTGTTGGCTTATGCCTACGGGGGTTCGAATCCTCCTTCTCTCATAATGCTCTCGTAGCTCAGCCTGGATAGAGTGCGTCCCTCCTAAGTAAATCGAGGATTTCTATATCCTCGCTTTGTAAAAGCGTGGTAAGGACGAAGTCGCAGGTTCAAATCCTGTCGGGAGCGTTTTTTATTTTAAATTGAGACCCGTCGCAGGCGAATAAAATGCTTCTGAGAAAACATTAGAAGTTGTAATTAAAGTTT
>CAZXBY010000028.1:0-8617 GCA_964639055.1 Candidatus Woesearchaeota archaeon | reverse complement strand
TATCATGAAATACATCCATATATTACAGCTAATACCTATATATTTCTATCAAAATATAGTCCAGATTTAACCCTTGAACATCTGCACAATATTTCACCAGTTATATATTTTGTAATAGGTCTTATAATATTCTTCATTTTATGTTTTTTTCTAACAAAAAATAAATGGATATCAATTCTGGCATCATCTTTTTTAGCATTTACACCTGCATATCTTTATAGAACAATGGCTGGATTTTCGGACCATGAATCAATAGGAATGACAGCTTTTTTCTTTGTAATGCTAATTTTTTCAATTGCAATAACGAATATAGGACGTAAAAAAGACCCTTACTGGAAGTCGATAGCTCTTGGAGCCCTGTTAGGTTTTGCTACAACACTAACAATTGCATCATGGACTGGAATATCAAATTTTCTATTTATTATATTTCCTATATCCTTTTTCTTGATTTGGTTATTTAATGCAAGCAATAAGAACATTCACTTTATATATAGCTTTATTTTATTTTATGTTTCTTGGATTATAGTCTCGATATTATCAGCTTTAATATTTAATTATAAATTTTCATACATTTTCAGTTCATTCAATTCCTCCAATGGGATAATGTCTCTCGGGGTCATATTATTTATTATTGTTGATTCAATTTTTATACTAAAAAATCTTGATTTTGTCAAACAAAAATATAGAATATTATATAGTTTTGCAGTTTCAATAATGCTTGGTATAATAGGATTATTCGCAATAGGCAGAAGCCTCTTTTCATTAATTATAAGTATAATAAACAGATTGATAACACCCTTTGGACATGATAGATTCGGAACAACAGTTGCTGAAAATCAAGCTCCATTTCTTGCGCAATGGATAACTCAAACAGGCGACGTTATTTTCTGGATGTTTATTTTAGGGGTCTTCTTATTCGGATACAAAATAACAAAACGGATAAAAGATGTAAAATACAAACTATTGCTTTTAGGAGCCTATGTTTTAATGGTATGTGGCATTGTTTTTTCAAAGTATGCACCAACATCAGTATTAAATGGTGACAGTTTTGTAAGTATAATGTTTTACTTCCTTCCATTAATTGCTTTTTGGATAATATTTTTTTATATCTTCTTAAACGAAAAATTCAAATGGACCAAGTTAGAATGTTTTATTTTTGCATGGATGTTTCTCACAATAATATCTGGAAGAGCAGCTGCAAGAATGTTCTTCCCAATAACACCTTTTGTATGTTTTATGGCTGGTTATTTTGTAATTAACATTATTGAAGAATGGAAAGTTAGTAAAGATAAGACACTTAAGATAGTATTAGTAATATTTTTTATAATAAGTCTTTTCTTTTCTTACACTGCAATTACTAATTCCTATCAAACAATAGATGGTACAGCAAAATATACTGGTCCTTCAGCGAGTAATCAATGGCAAGATGCAATGCAATGGGTCAGAAACAATACCTCCGAAGGAAGTGTATTCGTTCATTGGTGGGATTATGGTTACTGGATAGAAAGTTTGGGTCAAAGAAGAACAGTAGTCGATGGTGGTCATTTTCAAACGCTTGACACAGATCATGAAATAGGTAGATATGTGCTTACAACACCATATCCAGAAACTGCACTAAGCTATTTTAAAAGTATGAATACAGATTATTTACTAATAGATCCAACAGATTTTGGGAAATATAGCGCTTATGCAAAAATTGGAAGCGATGAGAAGTGGGATAGGTTCAGTGCAATACCTATTGGAACATATGATGCCAAAGATATACAAGAAACCCAAAATGAAACAATAACAATATATAATATCCAAAGCATGGTTGATGAGGATATAGAATACGACTCCAATAATGACGGAAACCTAAATCTATTCTTGCCAGGTCCAACATATGATTCAATAGGAAATCCAAGTGCTAAGTCTTATTTGGTTGGCATATTTTTCAAAAAAGACGATGTTTTATTAAAACAACCAGAGGCCGTATATCAATATAACAGTCAGCAATATAAGATTCCCTTAAGATATGTTTACTCTGATGGACAGCTTTACGACTTTAAATCAGGGCTAGACGCTGTTATTATACTTATTCCAAGTGTTGGAACAACATCAATCGACCCAATGGGTGCAATGATTTATCTCAGCCCAAAAGTTAGCAAAAGCCTATTTGCACAATTGTATTTATTAGACGACGTTTTTGAAAACTACCCAACAATTAAATTAGAATACTCTGAATTAGATCCAGTCGTAAAATCCTTAAAAATGCAAGGAATTAATATAGGTAATATAGTTTATTATCAAGGACTCAGAGGTCCAATTAAAATATGGAATACAAAAGATATTCCTGAAAATATAAATGTATTGTCTGAGTTCCCAGAACGTATAAATAATGGTTTTGCGAAATTAGACGATTTGGATTTTAGTAGATGAAATTACATATAGGTTGTGGAAACGATTATAAAAAAGGATATATTAATTGTGACGTATCAAGCGATGTAAAATGTGACAAAATAGTAGATTTAGAAAAAGAACTTCCATTTAAGGATAATTCAGTTAGTGAAGTTTTGGCTAATCATGTTTTTGAGCATATAAACAATTTTGTTCAATTAATGCATGAGTTACATAGAATTTGTAAAAAAGATGCTAAATTAGAAATACGAACCCCTTTTTATTCAGCATGGGGTCAGTTTAACGACCCAACTCATGTAAGGTTTTTTACACCTTTCACGTTTAATTATTTTGTCAAGGGGAATTATTCACATGAAGTTAAATGCAATAAAGATATGTTTAAAATACAAAAAGTAAAGATAAATTTCGGAATTGGTAGATTAAAGGTATTGAACTGGATAATTAATCCTTTTCTAAATTTTAATCATCAAATGTATTGCAGATTCTTTGCCTGGGTATTTCCAGCAACAGAAATAAAATATAATCTAGCTGTTATAAAATAGTAATCTTTAAAAGACAAAAAACTCACACTATTTAATGAATAAATTCAATACAAAAGAATTCGTTAAAAATTGGCGTTGGAACGGGAAAACAGCCTTAATCACAGGTATAGGCGGACAGGATGGCTCATATCTTTGCGAATTTCTCCTTTCGAAAGGATATAAGGTTAGAGGAATAATAAGAAGATGTAGCTCCCCAAATACAGAAAGAATAGACCATTTAATGGAGCTTGAAGAGATGGAAGAGAATGGGATTCTTCAATTTAGATACGCAGATTTATCTGACGCAAGTAGTCTAAGAAAAGTCATACATGATTTTCATCCAGATGAAGTGTATAATTTAGCCGCACAAAGTCACGTTGGTATTTCATTTGGTAATGCAGAAAGCACAATCGACTATAATCTTCTTGGGCCTTTAAGGCTTCTCGAAGCAATTAAAGATATAAAACCAAATTGTAAATATTATCAAGCATCAAGTAGTGAAATGTTTGGGATAAGTCCTCCTCCTCAAAAAGAAGATACACCTATGCTTCCTTGTAGCCCATATGGAATAGCAAAATTAGGTGCATATCATATGACTAGAATATATAGAAGAAGTTACAATATATTCGCATGTAATGGGATTTTATTTAATCATGAATCACCAAGAAGAGGAGTAAATTTTGTAACAAAAAAAATAACATTGGAAATTTCAAAAATTATGGCTGGTGAAAAGAGTAAAATGACCTTAGGGAATTTAGATGCTAAGAGAGATTGGGGATTTAGTAAAGAATATATTGAAGCAATGTGGGAAATATTGCAACAAGAAAAGCCAGAAGACTATGTAATTGCAACAGAAGAAACTCATACAATAAAAGAATTTCTAGAAGAAGCTTTTGCCTTGTTAGATCTAAATTGGGAAGATTATGTTGTAATATCTGACAAATACAAAAGGCCATTTGACGTGCCAGCACTTTTAGGAGACCCAACAAAAGCATTTAATGCACTTAGTTGGAGACCAGAAACTAAATTTAAAGATTTGGTAAAAATGATGTTAGCAAGTGATTTAAAGGACAAGTTTAATTTGGAAAATTTATCAGATGACGAAGTAATAGAAAAAGTGAAAGAGATGAAAAATTCATATAACAATGAGAATCAATTGGAACGAACCGAGATTCAATAACGATGAATTAATTGAAGTTTCAGAAGTTATTAATGAAGCTTATGTCAACGAAGGACCCAGAAGTAAGCAGTTAGAAGAGATAATTGGGAAATTTTTAAATGTCAAGCACGTTATTTTGACAACAAACGGAACTGCCGCTTTATTCTTAGGGTTAAAAGCCGATTCAATTATACGTGGGGTTAATGATTTCGAAGTAATTGTTCCAGATATGACTATGTTCGCAAGTGCAAGTTCTGTTAATTGGGCTGGAGGAAAACCAGTAATGGTCGATGTATTAAAAAATAGAATGACAATAGATGTTGATAAAATCGAAGAAAAAATAACAGACAAAACGATAGCAATTATGCCCGTTCATATATTAGGAAGGTCAGCTGAGATGGATAAAATAATTGAGCTATCACAAAAACATAATTTAACAATTATAGAAGATGCCGCTGGAGCATTAAGCTCGAAATATAACAATCAGTATCTTGGAACAATAGGTAAGGTAGGATGCTTTTCATTACAATCAAACAAAATAATTACAACAGGCCAAGGAGGAATAATAGTCACAGATGATGATAAATATTATGAAGTAATGAAGAGATTACGGGATTTTGGGAGAATGGATAAAGAATTTTACCACGAAGAAATAGGCTACAATCTTAAGTTTAATGATTTAGCAGCAGCTATTGGGCTTGCACAATTCAAGAAACTTGAGGAGAGAAGAAAAATGTTAATCAATCAATTTAGCTTGTATAAAAGAGAATTAAGAGATGTTCAAACAGTTCAATTTCCTGAAGTTAGAATAGAAGAAGGAGAAGTTCCGTTATGGGTTGACGTTTTTACAAAAGATAGAGACCAATTAATCGATTTTTTAAAAAAAGAAGATATTCATTGCAGAAAAATATGGCCTTCAATTCATAGAAACAAACCCTATACTGATAAAGATATAAATTATCCAAATTCATCTTTTGTTTCAGACAATGTATTATGGCTGCCAAATGGTCCTGCAATAACAGACGAACAAATAGTTATCATATGTAAGAAGATAAAAGAGTTTTATAGGAGATTGAAAAAAATTCACGAAGACAAAAGAGGAGGTATCTACCTTGTAGAAAATCTATTAGAGGATCAAAAAGAATTTACTTTCATGGAAATTAAACCTGGCTACGCAAGAGGCGGCTGTACACATACAAATGATGAACATTTCGTAGTTATAAAAGGTAGAGTAAACTTTGTTTGTGGAGACGAAGAGAAGGAATTGGTCGCAGGAGAGTCAGGAATAATTTCAGCATCCAAGCCACATGCATTTATTGGTATTGAAGATTCGATAGTCTCAGAATGGGGAATAACGTCAGAAGAGAAAAGAATGGATACTAAAGACAAAAAATTGAGGGCTAGAATAGACGAAATAAATAATAACCAATCGAAGTATTAAGCCTCTTTTAAATACATAAAACTTATAATCACAAAGTAACTCATTCTATCATGAAGAAAATAAAAATATATCTTCAATCTCCATGGAAATTCACGGATTCTCCTTATTATCTATATTTAAGACAGAATCCTCCAAAAGGCATTGAATATATAAATGCCGAAGATTTTAATTTAATTCAAAATCAAAAAAAAATGAAATTTATGCATTTTATAAAGCTTCATGGTAAAAAAATAATAAATTTGTTTGCTTCTTATCTGCCAAATGGTCATGTGACTAAAACCCCAAAACAATATGATTTAATCCACTGTGCACATTGTTTAAGCAAAAACAAAAGTCCATGGATATGTGACACAGAATGGGTAGGCCAATTCTGGATTGCGGGAAAATTTGACAAACATCCTTCAAAAATATTTGTAAAAAAATACCTCAATTCCAAATATTGTAAAAAGATTTTAGCATGGACAGAATGGTCAAAAAAAGGAATTGTAAAAGAATTTCCCGGAGTAAAAAATAAAGTAGAGGTGATATATCCCGGGATTCCGGAGCAACAATTTCAAAAAACAAAGTCAAGTAAAATCAGACTATTGTTTGCCTCAAGAAGATTTTGCTTTAAGGGAGGATTGTATGCCTTAGAAGTAATTGATAGGCTGACAAAAAAATATAATAACGTTGAAGGCACAATAATTTCTGAAGTGCCAAAAGAAATATTCAATAAATATAAATCAAACCCAAAAATTAAATTTAGGGGTATGATACCACAAAAAGAACTCTTTGAAAAGATATATCCATCAACAGATATTTTAGTGTATCCATCTTTCACTGATACTTTCGGTTTTCAAATTACTGAAGCAATGGCTTTCGGCATTCCTGTCGTAGCAGTAGGCGGACATTCAAGAAAAGAATTAATCGAAGATGGGAAAACAGGTTTTGTAGTTGATAATCCATTTGGCGATTATGTAAAAAATGAATTTTTAGAAAATATAAACAAAAAAGTAGTTAATAACCTAACGGAAAAAACATCAGAAATTATCAAAAACCCAAAACTAAGAGAGCAAATGTCTAAAGATTGCATAAAACTTTTTGAAAAAAATGGAAAATTTAGTATAGAGAAAAGAAATCAAGCATTACAAAAAATTTACAAAAAATCCACATCCTAATAAAATATTTTTAAGTATTTTAAATAGCGTAATTTTATAAATCATTCTGCTCAATGAAATATATGAATCCATTAAAGAAGCAATTTCAAACACCCATCCTTTTTATTGTATTTAATAGGCCCCAAATTACAAAAAAATCATTAGAACAAATTAGGAAAATGAGACCAAAATATCTCTTTATCGCCGCAGATGGTCCAAGAAAAAATAATGAAAAAGATAAAAAAAATTGTGAAGAAGTTAGAAAAATTATAAAGAATATTGACTGGCCATGTGACGTTAAAACACATATTGTTGAAAAAAATCTTGGATGTAAGATTGGCGAAAGTTCTGCAATCACTTGGTTTTTTGAAAACGTTGATCAGGGAATAATTATTGAAGATGATTCGTATCCAAATACAAGTTTTTTTCAATTTTGTGAAGAAATGCTCAAAAAATATAAGGATGACGAAAGAATCATGCATATTTCAGGAAATAATTTCCAAAGAGGTAAGAAGAGGAATGACTATTCTTATTACTTTTCAAGATATCCTCATGTCTGGGGATGGGCAACGTGGAAAAAATCTTGGGATAAATACGATATAAAAACGAAAATATATCCAGAGATTAAAGAAAAGGGATATCTAAACGATATTTATGAAAATATATTTGAAAGAATTATTATGAGAAAGAATCTCGATGCTGTTCACTATAAAAATTATAACACATGGGATTACCAATGGGATCTCGCAATAGCTGCTAATAATGGTTTAGCTATAATACCAAATGAAAATCTCGTAACAAACATTGGAATGGTTCCAGACTCAACTCATATGACGACACTAAATAAGGAACATTCTCTACCAACCAAAGAGCTATCGTTTCCTCTAAAACATCCACCTTTTGTAATAAGAGATAAAAAGTCAGATGCTGAATATTTTAAGTGGGTATTTTTACAAAAAATCAGGAATTTTATTCTAAGAAAAACAGGATTAATTTATTTTTTTAATTTAGATAAATAAGTTTCCCATTCTCCAAAGATTTTTGAGCAGATTCTAATATTCTTACATTTTCATATCCCCTCTGTCCACTCGTCAAAGACTCTTTCCTTGTTTTTACACAATCAAAAAAATGAGCACATTGTCTTTCTAAAGGACTTATTCCTTCAAATCTAAAAGATTCTACGGGACCTTCTCTAGTAAGTTCAAATGTCTCAACTTGATTTTGTGCCAGGTCGTCAAATACTGCCATCTTTTTCGTGCCAACAAGGATAATTTTTCTTATTTTTTCTGGATATATCCATGCAGAAGATATATCAGCCTTGGCACCACCACCATATTCTAATTCTAAATGTGTAATGTCTTCAACTCCTTGCTTAATCCAACTCTCTCCAGTAGCACTAACAGATTTAGGTATCTCTCCAAGTAGATGATTTGCAATCGAAACATCATGAGGAGCAAGACACCACATAGCATTAGTTTCAGTTCGTTTAGCCATGCCCATTCTTCTAAATTCTAAATATAATAAGTTGCCTAAGTCTCCTCTATCAATCATTTTTTTAAGACCCTCCATTGCTTGATTATAGAGAAAAATGTGTCCAACCATCAAAATTCTAGACTTTTTTTTCGCCAATTCAGAAAGTTCCAAAGCCTCATTGGAAGAATATGTCATTGGTTTTTCAACAAGAACATCTTTACCTGCTCTTAGTGCATCTTTAGCGATTTTGTAATGTGTCTCTGGAGGAGTTGCTATTATCACAGCACTAGTTGAGCCATCCCTTAAAATATCTCCATAATCCGTTGTGAATTTTGAGTCATGAGGGAGTTTGTTCACTGGAATTTGATTTTGTCGATTATAAACCCAACTTAATTTAGCATTACTCATTCCTTCGATAGTTTTTATATAATTTCCCCCCCAATATCCTGCTCCAATCAATCCAACTTTAATCATTTTAAAACACCATCAT
>CAZXBY010000027.1:0-9125 GCA_964639055.1 Candidatus Woesearchaeota archaeon | reverse complement strand
CATGATCACACTATTTTAGTTTTTGACTTTGGTGGTGGAACTTTTGATGTTTCTGTTTTAGAACTTGGCGATGGAGTGTTTGAAGTTAAATCTACTAGTGGCGATAGTCATCTTGGTGGAGATGATATTGATCAAATCATTATTGATTATTTATTAGAAGAATTTAACAAACAAAGTCATGTCGATTTGAAGGAAGATTTTGTTGCTTTGCAAAGACTTAAGGATGCAGCAGAAAAAGCGAAAATTGAATTGAGTTCAACACCACAAACAAAAATCAATATTCCCTATATTACTGCAACTGATACTGGGCCAAAGCACTTGGATATAGATTTGTCAAGGGCTAAACTTGAAGAAATTTGTGGACCATTATTTGAAAGACTTAAGGGGCCAACAAAGCAGGCAATGAAAGACGCAAAGCTTGATAAAATTGATAAAGTTATTTTGGTTGGTGGAAGTACTAGGATACCAAAAGTTCAGGAAATTATTAAAGAAGTTACAGGGCTCGAATTAGATAAATCTGTTCATCCTGACGAGGTTGTTTCTTTGGGGGCTGCAATTCAGGGTGGTATTATTGGTGGAGATGTAAAGGATGTTTTACTGCTTGACGTTACTCCTTTAACTTTGGGGATTGAGACATTGGGTGGAATTAGGACTCCTTTGATTGAAAAAAATACAACTATTCCAACAAAAAAGAGTCAGTCTTTTTCTACTGCAGCAGATAATCAGCCAGCTGTTACAATTAATGTTTTGCAGGGTGAGAGAGAAATGTCATCCGATAATAAATCACTTGGAAATTTCGATTTAGTTGGAATTCCGCCAGCTCCACGTGGTATACCAAAAATTGAAGTGACTTTTGATATTGATGCGAATGGGATCGTTAATGTTTCTGCAAAAGATCTTGGTACAGGAAAGGAGCAGAAAATTACAGTTACTGGAGGATCTGGATTAAATAAAGATGAAATTCAAAAAATGGTTCAAGATGCAGAAAAATTTAAAGAGGAAGATGAAAAAAAGAAAGATGCTATTGAAGTTAAAAATAATGCTGAGTCTTTAATTTATTCTACTGAAAAAATGATTAACGAGTATAAGGACAAGGTGGATGCAGAGGTTATTGAAAAGATTGAGAAAGAAATTAATGAATTAAAGGAAGTTTTGAAAGAAGAGAATACTGAGGCTATAAAAACTAAGTTAGAAAGTGTTCAAAAGGTTTCTCAAGAAATGGGAGCAAAAATGTATGAACAAGCTGCTAAAGAGGAAGCGTCAAAACAAGAGGGGTCGGAGTCAAGTGATGATAAACAAGATGACAATATAGTGGATGCTGAAGTTGTTGATGACGAGAAAGAAGATTCTAGTGCCGAGAAAGAGGATTCTAGTGCCAAGAAAGAGGGCTCAAGTAACAGTGAAAATAAATGAAGATGTGTATCTTAAAATTAATTGGGCTGTTGAGGTAAAAATAATATGGAACAAAAAGATTATTATAAAATTCTTGGCGTAAACAAGGCTGATTCTAAGGATATTATTAAGAAAAAATATAAAAAATTGGTTATGAAATATCATCCAGATAAATCTTCTGATTCTGAAAAAGAAAAACATGAAGAAAAATTTAAAGAAATAAGTGAGGCTTATTCTGTTTTGGGAGATGATAATAAAAGGGGTCAGTATGATAGTATGGGGCATAGCGCCTTTAATTCTGGATATGGATCGCAGAATTATGGTAATTCTCAGGGGTTTGGTGATGGCGATATTAATAGTATTTTAAGGGATTTATTTGGTCAGAAGTTTGGGGGTTCAGGTAGTTCTGATTTTTTTCATCAAAATCGTGATGTGAGATTTGGAGAAGATTTAAGGGTTGGATTGGAAATTGAATTTGAAGAGGCTGTGTTTGGGTGTGAGAAAGAGATTAATATTAAGAAAAGAAACAAATGTGATTTTTGTAATGGCTCTGGAGCAAAAGATGAAAAAGTTAAAAAATGTGAGACTTGTGATGGAATGGGAAGGGTTCTTATTAATCAAAGAACTCCTTTTGGTGTTATTCGTCAGGAGAGAGTATGTGGAGATTGTGAGGGAGAGGGCGAGGTTCCAAAAACTAATTGTGGGAGTTGTAATGGGTTAGGGATTATTTTGTCTAATAAAAAAATAAAAGTGAGGATTCCAAAAGGTATTAATCAAAATCAGATATTAAGAGTAGAGGGGGAGGGGAATGCGATTAAGAATGGGCAGAGTGGGGATTTGCAGGTAGTTATTCAGATTAAAAAACATAAAGTTTTTAGAAGGGAAGGGGATGATCTTTTTATGGATTATTCAATTAGTTTCTCACAAGCAGCAATGGGGGATAAAATTGTAATTCCTACATTATTTGGTGATAAGAAAGTTAAAATTTCTGCAGGTACTGATTCTGAAACGATTCTTAGGTTAAGCAAAAAAGGAGTTCCTCATCTAAATAGTTTTGGTTCTGGTGATCAGTTTGTGACTTTGAAGGTTAGGTCTCCTAAAAAACTGAGTAGTAAGCAGAAAAAGTTGTTTAAAGAATTAGCAATGTTGGAAGATGATGAGGATAGGGTTAACAAAAAGAAGTAAATTGTCTATTTTTTCTAGAGGTTTATAATGTATTTCTTTTTGTCTTTTTAATGGTAGAAGGAGTTCATAAAATTCTTTACAAAGAAGGTTTGTCTGATAAAGGGTATAATGGTTTTGTGTCAGATCTTTATAGTATGGGGAGCGTTTGGTAAATACGTAGTACAAACTTTTAAGAGTAGGAGGGATGGGAATTCGTTCGATTAAGGAGACAGGGTTATGGAATCTATTGCTGAAAGGTATGAAGATGCTGCGAAATTAAGGATAAGGATGATGGAACTTACGCAAAGGTGAAACGAATCTCATAAATTTTTAAAAAAGGGTTTTATTGTATTATTTTATGAAAGGTCGAAAATTTGATTTTTTGGATGATGTTGAATGTATTCGTAGGTCAAATGAGTCTTATGAGTTCGGGATTCATGATCTTCCTTTTGGAGAGTTTGGAGTTTATGCAAATAATGTTTTCTTTAATAGAAGAAGAGGAGACTTGAGTGATGTTGGCGATGTGATAATTGATGCATATACGAGAAGAAAATTTAGTTCAGATGAAGGAGTTGTTGCTCAAGAATTTTTTTGGTTTGACTATTCGTATTCTTGTGCCTGTGCTCGAGATTGTTTGAGTGAGTTTGAGAGTGGGTATACATTGGAGTTTGAGGAGGGGGAAAATCCTGCTTATTTGGCTTTGACTCTTTTTAGGAGAGCAGATGAAAGTTTGCGTAGTGCTAAAAAATTTTCGAAATTGCTTGATGGTTCGGAGGATATGATTAAGGCAGAGTATTCTATTTGTTTTAGTGATCTTGCGAGAGAGAGGAGAAGGGCTTATCTTGCTATTGAGTTTCCAGATAATCATAAAAAATTAGTTGATCTTGATAGGGCTATTCAGTTAGAAGATTATGAATTGGCTATTTGGCTTCGGGATGAAAGAAATAAAAGTATTAGATTTCATCCCCCTAATAAGTAAGGGGAAGAGAATGAAAAAAAGTATTTAGAAAGAAGAGGAATAAAAAATTAATCAAAGAGGGGGATCGTTGAATAAAAAGTTGTTACTTAGGAAAAAAATTATTTTCAGAAGAGTTGTTTACTCCTAAAACTTTATAAAGTGTTTTGGGCTTTTTTTCATTATGGTAGCAAAGGTTATTGAAGCGACTGAAATGAGGACAAGTACATTTCTTCTTTTAAATGGTGTTACTCATCAGGTTAAAAAATTCGATATTTCTAAAACGGGTAAGCATGGACATGCGAAGGTTAGGTTCGAGGCTGTTAATATTATAACTGGTAAAAAAAAGGTTATGGTTGTTCCAGGACATGATAGGTTTGAAGTTCCTATGATTACTAAACATAGTGCTCAGGTTTTATCTATTCAAGGAGATAGTGTTTCTTTGATGGATAGTGAGTCTTTTGAAAATTTAGATTTAGTGATTCCGGAAGATTTGAAGGAAACTATTGTTAATGGTTCCAATGTTGAGTATTGGGATGTTGAGGGTGATAAGATTTTGAAGAAGGTATTGTAAGTAAAATATTTTTTATGTTTGGTTTTTATTGTAACGATTTTTTTTAGATTATTTGTTTTTGCCCCTTCCTTATTTAGTAGGGAGAGATGAACAAAAACTTTGGGAAAAGAAAAAAAAATGTAGAGTTATTTCGAACAGAGCTTTGAAAATGGTAAGACTTAAAAAGGTAAAGTAAGGTATATAATTATGGCAACAAAAATTCCAGCAGCACAGAATAGATTAATGAAAAATGCTTTTGTGTGCAAGGTTTGTAAGCATAAAATGCGTTTAGATAGTCAAAAAATTCTTACTGGTAAAGCTAGGTGTAGGAAGTGTAAGAGTGCTGATTTTAGGCCGGTTAGGAAGAAATAACTTTTGAGATATATGTTTTCTATAGGTATTTTTTTAAAAGTTAAAGTTTTATTGGATTTCTAGGGGGGATATGTTTTTTTGATGGAGTAGATTCTTATCGATTTTTACAATTATTTTTCTTACTTTTTGTTCCTTGTCGATACTTAGTCCTGGTTTGTGTATGTCTGTAGGAAAAAAGATTGCGTACATGCCTTTTTTGAGTGTGACAAGATTTTCGTTTTTAACAGTTTTGAATAATATTATGTCTTTGTCAGGGTTATAACTATTTAGTATTTCGTTTTCATTGTCGTTATAACAAACTCCTATGTTTTCTTCTCCGGAAAGAATATATTGAATGTCAATATAAATTCTGTGTTGTTCCGCATTCCCTTTATTTGGATTTTTTGTGTAATATTCGTCAATAATTAAGAAAATTTCATCTCCAATAATTTTGTATTTAATGTTTTCCAAGTTGTTGAAGTTTGTCTTTTTGAGAAGATTAAGTGTTTCCTTTATTATTGGAGGTAGAAGTTCAGTATCAAGGTTGTCAGAAATTAAATTTCCAATTATCATAGGTTTAATTGTTGTTGTTTATTGTTTAACATTCTAATGAAGGATTAAAAGAATATATAAATATTTCTTAAAAAAAAGAATTCCCCGCTTTTTTTGCGGGGTACCCCATTGAGCGAAGCTCATCAAGGGCAAATTTAAAGTGATATTAATTTAACATCTGTTTCTGTGATTCGTCCGAATGTTTTTGCTGCAACTGCTTTTGCATTCAAATTTTGAGCTGCATTTACAATTGTTGCTGTTGCATTGTTTGTCATTAGGATGAATGCCTCTTTTGAACGTAGAGATGCTAATCTTGATCCTGGAATATTTTGAATTATTTCCAAATTGGAATCTAATACTAAAACATTTTTTCCCTTAATTTCTTGAGTTAGTTCTCGAAGTTTTGTAATATCATCATCATTGATTTCTCGTTTGACGATTTTTTCTTCTTCGTGAACAACTCTTCTTGACGTTTGTGTATTTTTTGAATTTGTGGATGGTTTTAAAAATTCATCTTTTTTGACTTTTTTTCTTAGTGCTTGATGAATCTCTTTTCCAGCTAATTCTTCAACTTCTTTTCCATCAGGTGCTTGGGCTATGTAAACAATTTTTGCATTGTCACATACGTTTTGGGCTATTAAATTTCCGCCTCTGTCACCATCTACGAAAAGTGTTATTTCCTTCTCTTCGCCAAGTGTCGTGATTGATTTAGGGAATCTTGTTCCTTGCATTCCTACAACATTCTTGAATCCGTATTTCAACATATTAACAACGTCTGCTCGACCTTCAACAACTATTACTTCTTTTTCTTTTTCTACATCTGGTCCTGCGGCTAAATTTTCTTCACCATAGGAAACAATTTTTGCGATTCGTGTTGATTCACGTAATTCATTTTCCATTTCTGTAGAATCCATTCCTTCGTTTTTGATTCCAGAGAGTAATTGTTTTGCTCGTTCCATTATGTAGTCTCTTTTGTTTCCTCTGACATCTTCTACGCCTCGGATTGTAATTTTTGCATCAGTTGGGCCAATTTTGTCAATTGTTTCTAATGAAGCTGCTATAATTGTTGTTTCTGTTTTATCAAGTGCAGAAGGTATTGTTATTTCACCTTTGGTTTTTCCATCGATTGTTTCTAGGTCTACTTCGATTCGTCCGATTTTCCCTTCTTTTTGAAGTTCTCGTAATTCCATGTCTGCTCCTAAAAGTCCTTCTGTTTGACCGAATAGGGCTCCTATTACGTCAGGTTTTTGGAAAGGTCCATCTGCATTGAACTCAGCTACAATAGAGTATTTTATTGATGTTGGACTGATTTTTGCCATTTATTTTCTCCTTAATTTAGTTTTGATTTAGAAAAATGTTTGCTTTAAGCTTGTATTTCTATGAAACTTTCTCTTGTGATTAAAAGTTTGATTGTGATGTTTTGATAATGATACTTGTGATAAGCTTAAATCATTTTTCTTAAAGTTATGAATTTTAGTTAATTTATAAAGTTTTTGGATGAGACAAAGCGATAAAAAAAGGTTAAAATTAGTATTATTTGTGGTTTATTATTATTGTTTTTTAAAAATTCTAACTTATTACATCTTTTTCCCTTAATATAGTAGGAGGATGAAGCAAATAAGTTTATATTTAGATGCAAAAAGGTGAAATGTTGGAGTAAATGATTATTTTAGAAATTTATTATTTTAAAACAGAGTTTAAGGCTTTAATCCAAATTATTTGTTTTTTCTTCAAGTGGATTTGGGGAGATTGAGGTTTCTTCTTCTGATTCTTCACCTGTTCTTTCTATCATGTCATTGCTTTCTGCAATTTCTTTTTCACCTTCTTGTTCTTCCTTTATCTTTTTTTCGTCAGAGATATTAGTTTCTTCTATTTTTATTTTTTTAATTTCTTCAACTTTTCCTTTTGGTGGGAGTGGTTTTTTTATTGTTATAGGTAATACTCCTTCTTCTAGTTCTTTTTCTGCAATTATTAATGGGTCATAGTTTATATTATTTAATTCTTCTTTTTTTATTTTAATTAAAAGTGGAGCATCCATTGAAATTTGTAGACCTCTGGCTCCTAGAATTCTTGCCTTTTCATATTTTGTAAATTCTTGTTTTTGGACCATACTAAATTAAGAGACTTCTTGCTTTTAAAAGCTTATTCCCAGACTAATTGTTTTATTTTTGGGAATGTCTCTTTGTATTGTTCTTTTACTATATCGAGTATTTTTGTCATGTCTTCTGCGTTTATTACTCCGGATTTTCCTTTTTGCATTGCTGTTATTCTCGGTTCTCCATTATTGTCTGATATCGCAATACTTAATCTATAATTTGAAATTTCTTCTTCTTCAAATGACGGGTCAATAATTAAGGTTTCTCCGACTTTGTGAATTGTTAAATTGAATGATAGAGCTTCTTTATTAAGTGGTAATGGGTCATTTGATAATTCGTGTTCGATTTCTTCTTTTTCTTCGTTATATATTGGTAATTTAGCATTTCCTAGTGCTATTAATGCTGCTATTCCAGCTGCGTCGAAAAGATTTCCGTCATTGTTTATTGCTATTATGTCTAAGAATACTTGCCATACTTTTTCTCCTTCTTTGATGCAAAGTTTTTTGAAATCTAAAAGTCCTGATTCTCTGATTCCTCTGTCGATTACTCTTCCCATTTCTATTGCACTAATTCCTGGTCTTCCAATATCAAAGTTGTTTGATGACATTGGGTGTAATTCTGCTGTTGTCATGAATGTTCCTTCGTCTTTTGAATCTGGGTATGGTGTTGTGACAGCCATTTTAACTCCGCAATATACATGTGTTTTTCCAATTTTTACTGATACTGAACTTTCTGCGTTTTTGCTTAATCCTTTTTCAACTTTTATTTCTCTAAATTCTAATGGTTTTCTTTTGTCGAATCTTTTTCCTTCACTTAAATATTCCTTAATTCTCTCAGATTGTAAGCTTGGTATAATTATTTCAGTCATTTTCTTGTGTCTCCTTTAATGAATCTTTTAGTGCATTAATTTGTACTTTTAATATTTCTTCACAAGCCTTTTTAGCCATTTCTATTGTTTCTGCTAATTCGTCTGGTGATATTTTTCCATCTAATTGTAAAAGTACGATGTCTTTTGTTTTTGATGTTATTGCTAGAGGTATATCTGTTGCTCCTTCTCCGTCATGGAAGTCTTCTTCATCTTTGTCAACATCAACTAATAATGTTTTATCTGCTTTCCCGGCAGCAATTGCTGTAATCATTTCTTTCATTGGGATTCCTGCGTGTGCTAATGCCATTGCAGCAGCGTTAATTCCTGCTACTCTTGTTCCAGCGTCTGCTTGTGGGATTTGAATGAATACGTCAACTACTGAGTTTGGGAATTCGGATAAATCTACTACAGAGTTGAGAGCCCATTCGCATACTTTTGAAATTTCATCACTTCGTCTTGATGGACCAGGTCTTATTCTGTCCCATACAGAGAAAGGCATCATTCCGTAGTTTACTCTTAAAATTCCTGTTTGTGGGTTTTGCATATGTTGAGGATGCAATATTCTTGGACCTCTAACAGCTGCTATAGCTTTTGTTCCTCCTGTTTGAAACATTGCAGAACCATCAGCAGATGGAATTATTCCAACTTTTGCTGTTACGGGTCTTACTTCGTCAAATTTTCTTCCGTCAAATCTTTTCTTGTATAAACTTTCTTCCATTTTATTTATTTGTTTCCTCTTGTTTAATTTCGTTGTTATTATCAGTGGGAGTAGATACACTTTCTGGTGCATTTTCTTCGTCAGTGTTTTCATTGATGATTTCTACATTCTCTACTACGTTAAGTCCTAGCTCTTTAATATGATTTTCTACTTTTTCAGTTAATCCTTTGAGACTAGAGTTTTCTACTACAAATTCGATTAGTTCTTTTGTTTTTATTTCGTCATCAATTGTATTTCCTTGAATCCAGATTCTTCCATTTTGTCCTACTGTTAGGTTTGAGTTTGTTGCGTTTCGGATTAACCTTACCATGCTTCCTTCTTTTCCTATTACTCTTGGTACTTTATTAGGGTTTATTTGCATTAACATTCCACCATCTACTTTTCCGAATCCTCGTTGTTTTATTGAGACATCAATTCCTCTTCCTCCTGTATCCCATATTTTTGCAATAATTGTATCTCCGAAGTCAAGGTAGTCT
>CAZXBY010000026.1:0-9169 GCA_964639055.1 Candidatus Woesearchaeota archaeon | reverse complement strand
GCCTATGTAAATCTTCAAAGATGACGAGGGAGCATAAGTAATAAATTAATCACGAACAGATAGACAACCAGGAAACTGGACAAAAAGTTCAGTGTTCGATTATGCCTCTTATCATAATAACATTTAAATATCCCAACACCTTTAACAAACCATACTAAAACAAAAGGAGCGTTTTAACAATTCTGAGTACCCGGTTGGGGCGTTAGGGGGTTTTGGGGATTTTAGGGGTGGACATTATAATTCTTGTAATTTTGTGGTTTATCGTTGCTGTTAATTATTTTTAGCGAATTATTATGTATGTGTCATAATTGTTGGGGGTTGTTGTATTTAGGTGAAAAATGTACACTCTGGCGGGGCGTTGTATGGTTTTATCAGATAGTTTTAAATAGATAGTATTTGAATATATTATATGAAGATTGCTGTAGTTGATATTGAAACGACTGGTTTTTTACGTGAAGGAGGCTTGATTGTTGAAATTGGTATTGTACTTTTGGACTTAGAAACTGGTGATGTTGAGCATGTTTATAATGAGTTGGTTCGAGAGAAAGAATTTGAAGAGGAACATAGAAAAAGTTGGATTTTTGATAACTCGGATCTAACACATGGGGAAGTTATGGAGGCCAGTTCTCTGGATAAAGAAAAAATTCAGGACATTTTCAACAAGTATTTGGCAACAGCATATAATAAAGATTTTGATTTCAAATTCTTGCGAGACAGAGGTTTAATTATTAATGATTTGCCCTGTCCTATGATTTTGGCTACGGATGTTTGTAACATTCCTCATCCGAATGGATACGGGAAAAAATGGCCTAAAGTTCAAGAAGCTTGGGATTTTTTCTTTACTGACAGTGATTATATTGAAAAACATAGAGGAGCGGATGATGCTGAGCATGAGGCCTTGATTGTTTATGAATTATATAAGCGTGGCATATTTAGATGTGATGAGTAGTCAAAAAATTTCTTAAATCCATATATAATAGGTAAGAAGTTGATACAAATTGAGTACTCCCAAAAAAACTCAAAATCTTTACCTCGGGTTGGGGCGTTATGGGGAGTGTTTTTTTAGGGCGTATTTCTTAAAATTATTTTTATAGCAAAAAATACTTAAGGGATGTTTTTAGCGTTTACTTATGGTAGATATAGCAAAATACTTTTCGAAAACTTTTTTCGGAGGCTTACAGAAAGAAGAAAACTTAGCGGAAGAGGTAAGAGATTTATTAAAGGAAGATGGAGATAAAAAATATTTTTCTAAACATTATAGTTTAACAGAATTATGCAATCCTCAAAAAGCATATTGGAATAGAAAATCTCCTGATGTAGAAATCCCAAGGAAACTTGCATTATTATGGAGAAGGGGAACTAGGCTTCATAATTTTGCTGGTAGATGGTTCCAAAAACTTCCAGATTTTCTTGATTCTGAAGTGACTCTTGATGGATTTGATGTTGGGATTCCCGGGATAATCGGAAGAATAGATTTTAAAGTGGGTGAATCAATAATAGAATTTAAAACAAAACCTAAAAACCCTGAGACGTCTGAAGAGGTAATATCTCTTTTTCCTCAAGATTTAGAGCAATTGCTATTTTATTCTGTTATGCACATAAAACATCCTTCAATTAATTATCTTATTTTTATGGAAGATACTAGCCCTCATGCAATAAAAGCATTTAGAGTTGAGATTAAAGATTTGGATTCTATAAAGGCACTTTTAGAGAGCAGAAAGGCTATGCTTGACCTTGCCCTTAAATCTGAAGATCCTTCTATGCTTGGGAAATGCCGATATTATAACTCTAATTGTGAAATTAAGTCTAGCAACAAGTGTGATTGTGAAAAACTTAAAGATTTACCCATAAACATTCTTCAAAATTCAATAGAGATAACTTTTGATGAGAAAATGACCAATGATTTGATTGAATGTCGAGAAAAAACAGGAGTACCTTCTGAATTATTTACTACTAATGAAATTATTGCTCCGAGAAAGTCTTTTATTAAACGAGTTATCGGAAAAGAATCAGATTATACTCCAAATGAAGTTTTAGTAGATCGGAAATCTTCCCTAAATACTTTAATTTATAAGTTAGGAAAAAGTCCGTCTGCAGATGAAATGAAACTTATAGAAAATTCTCTCAAGGAAAAGAGATTGTATATTGGAAAGAAGTGGCTAAAAGTATCCTCAAGTAAGCATCCAACTGGTATTGTCGTTCCATATTTAATTAAAGCAAGTGATTCTTATAATAGAAGTTCCATATTTTTCCCAGGGCAGTATGAAATTGCAGAGTTGGCAATTGTCTGTGCGGCTTATGGAAAGAGTGAAGGGTTGATCTTTAAGATTTTTCCTAATCTGGATAATATTATTCAAGTCTTTAGAATTAGTTTTAAAGACTTAAATCTTTGCTTGAAGGAGATTAAATTAATCCTAGATAATCTGGAAAAAACTAAGAAATTAGAAGACATCTCTAACTTACCTCCTTGTCCATTTTATATGAATTCTAAAAAAGATTGTCCTTTAACAGATGAATGTCATAGTGGCGAATGTATGGGTTGTTTAGTTGGGTATCGGGTTGAGAAAAAATAACTTCTTAATCCACCAAAGGCATACTTCTCTGGCTATACTTTGTTTGGCGTTAGGGACTTTTTTGGCTGGACTTTATTTATCCTTATATATCCACAGCATAATAGGCATAGCGTTCTCATCCTTTTGACTTTTGGCTATATCCATAAAAGAGTCGTGATCTCGACTCAACATTATTCTGTAAGAGAATTTACTTCGTTTTTCTTTTAACTGGGGAAACTCAGAAAACAATTCTTTCTTTAATTGTATGGTGTTCCAGGCTTGAAACCCTTCGCTGTACGCAACTTTTCCATCAATATCGATTGTCTTTCTTGGCTCAAGTGGCTTTTTTATTTGAGGTGATTTTTCCATTTTGTATGATCACCTCTTATGTATAATTCTAGTTAACAAAAACAATACTTAAACACTTTGATGAAATCTTTGGTGAGACTAACGATACTTTTTAAAAGATGTGTTGTTTCACCAACTTATGGAGAAAGAAGGTGAAAAAGATAATTTAATTTTATTCGAATTATTGCAAAATTGTCGTCAATCGCTTTCTAAAATTGCAAAATCCACGAAGCTTCCTCAGCAAACAATTAGTTATCGGATAAAAAAAATGGAAGATACTGGAATTATAAAGAAGTACTCAATAAATGTAGATTATTCTAAGTTAGGTTATAGTAGACATTCTTTATATCTTGATATTCATGGACTTGATTTTGAAACAGTGAATAATTATCTTGAATCTATATCTAGAATAGATGAGGTAAGCTGTTGTTATACTTTGCATAATTTGAGTCGATGGAAAATTTATATCTCAATTTGGGCAAAGGATATTGGAAGATATGATGAAATACAGACGGCGGTTCTTACCAAGTTCAAAAATCATATAAAAAATTATCTTTCTTTTCAAAGCGTAAAGTCATCAACTTACTTTGCGAGAGTTTTAAATCCAAAGAAGAAAGCAAAAGTGGACATAAAAGGTAAAGTGAGCTATATTGAATTAAAAGAAAGGGACTGGAAAATTATTCGTGAGTTAAGTAAAAATGCAAAAATCCCCATTGTAGATTTGGCTCATAAAATTAAATCTCCAGTCGCAACGGTACAAAGTAGAATAAGGTTTATGAAAGACAAAGAAATTATTCAGCGATTTTATTGCGTTTTGGATTTGAAGAAATTAAATATGCTTGAATATAATTTTATAGTTAGAGTTGATCCAGCCTATGAGAAAGAACTTCATAATTTCATGAAATTAGCGGATACTGATCCTCGATTTTCTATTGTTATTAAAGCTGTAGGTTATGTGAATCTATACTATTCTTTTATCGCTCGGGACGATAAGGAATATAATGAATTGACCCAAAAAATCGAAAAGGCATTTGGGAAAGGTATTCTAGAAACTCACAAAATAATCAATGAAGATGTGATAAATTAACGTTTCTTTTTTTTCTTATCAAAATACCTAGTCTTGATTGTAAAAGTCAAGCCAATTCCACTCATCAAACATGAGAAGCTATTTAGAATAATGAAAATTACGCTCTCTATTATTACCGAATAAACTATCAGTGTAGCTAATGCAAGCGTGAATGTGGTAGCAAAAAATAAATTAAGGTTGCTTTTTCCTGTTTTAATGATTTCAATTGTCTGTGGAATCCATGAAACACCCATTAATACCATCCCAAGAATACCAATATATTGTCCATATACCATCTTTATTCAATTAATGAGAAGATGTTTATAAATATTGGGAAAAGGGTATCGGAAATAAAGACTGAATCAAGTTTTTCAAAAAAACTTAGTGGTATAAGTAGTGAAAAAGATATATGTTTGTCTTGAGTTACCTTTTTATAGATTTATTTCTTGTTCTTTCTATGGATAAAAAACAAATGTCTGAATCAGATATATGCATGAAGTATATTAATCCTGCGATTGAAAAAGCTGGATGGGATCTTGAAAAACAAGTTAGAAGAGAAATTTCTTTTACTGATGGAAAAATATTAGTTTATGGCAAAACTGTAAAAAGAGGAAAACAAAAAAGAGCAGATTATATTCTTTATTATCAAAACAATTTACCCTTAGCGATTATTGAAGCTAAAGACAATAAACACTCTATTAATGATGGGATGCAACAAGCAATAGAATATGGGGAAATATTAGATATACCCTTTGTGTTTACTTCAAATGGTGATGGATTTACTTTTCGTGATGCAGATAAAAGTGAAAAAGAAATTAGTTTAGAGAATTTTCCAACTCCTTCCGAACTGTGGGAAAAATATAAGCAGACAAACGGAATCAGCAAAGAAGAAGAGGAAAAGATGATTACATCTCATTATTATTATGATCCCATTGAAGACAAAATCCCAAGATATTATCAAAGAATTGCTATTAATAGAACCGTAAAAGCAATTGCTAAGGGACAAAAAAGAAATTTATTGGTTATGGCTACAGGAACAGGAAAGACATTAACTGCATTTCAAATAATTCATAGATTAAGGGACTCGTGGAGACCAAATGGCAAAAAACCAAGAGTCTTATATCTTGCTGATAGAAATATTTTAATTGATCAAACTAAAACCAATGATTTTAAACCATTTTCAAAAGTTATGACAAAGGTAGGAAAAAGAAAAGCTGACAAGGCTTATGAAGTTTACATGGCTCTCTATCAAGGATTAACGGGAAATGAAGATTGGAAGAATATATATAAGCAGTTTTCAGAAGATTTTTTTGATTTAATTATTGTAGATGAGTGCCATCGTGGAAGTGCGAGAGCAGATTCAGCATGGAGAGAGATACTGAATTATTTCAAAAGTTCTACTCAGATTGGTATGACAGCGACTCCAAAAGAAACTAAAAAAGTTTCAAATATTGATTATTTTGGTGAGCCAATATACATTTATTCTTTAAAACAGGGTATAGAGGATGGCTTTTTAGCACCATATAGGGTATTAAAAGTTACAATGAATATCGATGAAGGGTATCGTCCCATTAAAGGGAAGCGAGATAAAATTAATGATGAGGAAATCCCTGATGGAATATATTCCACTAAAGATTTTGATAGAAATTTAATTATTGATGAAAGGACAAAAGAAGTTGCTAAGAAGATTAGTGACTATCTAAAGAATACTGATCGTTTCGCTAAGACAATAGTTTTTTGTGTAGATATTGATCATGCGAATAGAATGCGTCAAGCTCTAATTAATGAAAATACTGACCTAGTTAAGGAAAACAATAAATATATTATGAAAATTACAGGGGATGATAAGGAAGGAAAGGCTCAGTTAGATAATTTTATCGATCCTTCAAAAAAATATCCTGTGATTGCTACAACTTCTAAATTAATGACTACTGGTGTGGATGCTAAAACATGCAAGTTGATTGTTCTTGATGCCACAATTCAATCTATGACTGAATTCAAGCAAACTATTGGTCGTGGGACAAGAATTGATGAGCCAAATGGGAAACATTATTTTACAATTATGGATTTTAGAAAAGTAACAAGTTTATTTGCTGATCCTGATTTTGATGGAGACCCTGTTCAATCAATAATATATAATGGTGGAGAAGTTGAAGAACCAAGCAATGGAAGGGATGTAACCATTGAAGAAGGAGAGAGGATATTAGTAAGTCCTGATATTTCAATTAGAGAAAACTCGTATAATGAAGTACACAAATACTGTATTAACAATGTAGATGTAAAAATTGTAAATGAGACTGTTCAGTATCTTGATGCTGGTGGAAAACTCATCACAGAGAGCTTAACCGATTATACTAAAAAGGGAATCGAGAAAGAATACAGAAGTATGGATGACTTTATTTCTAAATGGAATATTGTAGATCAGAAAAGAGCACTTATAGAAGAGCTCCAACAAGAAGGAATAATATTTGAGGCATTAAAACAAGAGGTTGGGGGTCAATATGATCCATTTGATTTAATACTTCATGTGGCTTATGGAGCAAAACCAATAAGCAGAAAAGAAAGAGCAAAAAAAGTAAAAAGTGATACTTATTTTGATAAATATGGAGAAAAGGCAAGAAAAGTAATTAATGCTTTATTAGACAAATATTCTGATGAAGGTATTGAGAATCTCGAAGATGCAAGAGTCCTTCAGGTTAATCCTTTAGTTGAATTTGGCAGACCTCTTGAAATCATGAAGCTTTTTGGTGGAAAGGTAGCTTATCAAAAGATGATAAAAGAATTAGAAATGAGGATTTATGCTTAAGAATGGGAGAAAAATATAGGATTTATGAAATAAAAATAAATAAAATTCGAGCAAAGATCCAAAAAGTTGGCTGGGAGGATAGAAAGGAGCTGATTAAGGCGATAGCCTCAAATATTTCTGAAAAAAATTTATTTAGTGACTCTGAAAGGAATTCTCCAAACTACAATATTGTGCCAAATTTCCCAAATTCTGAGAGATCAATAACCACCCCTCCAATTGAAGCCAATATGCTAATTAAGGCAGGCATACTAACTAATTCAAACACTGGTTTTGAAGAAAAGAACTTAGATGAAATTGATGCTAGAAGGAATTCTTTTTTTATCTTTTTTAACTTAGGATATTTAGTCCATAATGACATAAAACTTTTTGAAGAAGGGATTGAAAAAACATTATGGGAATATTTTGAGGGCAATGCAGGACTCCTTTCTACAAAAACTCCTTTTGCTTTTTTTGTCTCAAATGACCACGAAAAGATATATTTAATAAAATTTGCAGGATATAACTCAGTTAATCTACTTGGGTTACTTGAATACTTAAATAAAAAATCTACGGCATTCAGAAGCAATAAGGCTACCAACAACTTTAATATAGAATCTATTCCTGAAGATGAGGATTTCGACTCCGATGATATATCTTCCATAGAAGGGATCGAGATAGGTGTAGATAATGAATTAATAAGTCAATACAAGGAGGAAAAAGGAGAGAGAGATCCATTTTATACGTTAGTCTTAAACAAAGTAGTTGGACTTTTTAGTAGAGGTAAAAGTACAAAATTTAATATTAATTTTGAGGGAACTGGAAGTTTCGAAGCAAAAGATGAATTTAATCAAATCTTTAATTCGTTTTCTGCTACGTTAGATGAAGATCTATCCAAAATTTTTGAAAGTTTTAAGATCACATATCAAAGTGTATCACAGAACAGCAAAGTTTCTGTGAATTTTAAAAGAAATAAAATGCTGGCATATGAAGTAGACTCAGTAGAAGATCATTTTGAGCATATAATCGAAGCCTTTAAATTTATAAATGATAGATAAAACAAAAAAAACTGGAGAATGGCAAAAGTATTCTTATTGGATTGTCTTGTTAGTAACCTCGTTAATTCTTTTTTTATTAATATTTCATCTAAACATAAATGAGTTAATAATTAAAAACTATCTTTTGAATGAGAATTACACAACGATAAACAACTACCTTTTTACATTTTTCATAACTACCTTTGGATTTATCTTTACAATAATTGCTATTATTTTTGGTCTAAGCAAAGAGAGTTTATTCATGATTCTTGTGAAAAAAAACGAGAAGAATAAAAAAGATGTTTTAAATTATTTCTTTTTTCAATTGTTATTTTCCCTTTTTATTTTGGCAGCGATATTTATTTTTTGTTTTTTAATCGACAATGTTAGTTTGTCGCTAATTAAAACTTTCCTAAATTTTCTGATAATTCTCATAGGGATTTCATCACTTAATCTCTTTCTTCTTTTGGTATTGATATTTTCTATCCTTAGGGGGTAAGCAATCTTTTTAGAATACTCAAATCACCTGATTAAACTAAAGCTATCAGATAAGGACCATATCGAGCACAAATACCCATTCCCTTTTTTATCCAACCATAAATTTTTTCAGCAGTTTCTCCCGAATCTTTCATTACCTTAATCTTTCTCACGACTTCCTTGAGTCCAGTTTTTTTTTCATCATCTAATTCTGGGTCATCATCTATTATTTGATTTATTATTATTATTTGCATATTTCCATAGGTTTGAGAGATTGAAGAGTTATCGCCAGTTGTTTGAGCTATCTGTGGATTTGGACTATTATGAAGATTTGTTTGATTCTGAATTTCTTGAGAAAATCTATTGGAATCATCGAAATAGTCTCTTTTTCCAAGATTAACTTCCATCCCTTTATGATCTAGCTTGATTTTATCAGGAGAAATAATTGTACTATTGACAAATAGTGAATTAGTTTTAATGATGTACTCTTTTTCAACTAAATATTTTATTAACTCTATTAACTCAGTTCCTTTTATTCTTGATATTTTCTCAAGATCCGAAAAGCATATGTTCTCATTTTTATCTAAAATTACCAGTAATTCTACGCCGTGAATAATTGTATCACTTTTCATCTTCAAAAACCTCTCTTAAGATAGCATTCACTAACTTCTCAGCATAAATTTTATTCTGATTGATTTTATCTTCAAGTTCGTTACATAGTTTCATTAGTTTATCAACTTTTTCTACAATTCTCTTTTGTTCGGAGAGTGGTGGAAGTGGAAATAATATCGCCAACAATTTTTCTCTTCGAATTCCACTAACGGTAGTACCCGAGTGAACAAAATTTAACGTCCTATAAAAATCATAAAAATATCTTTGGCTCATTAAGTCTGAGAGAAATATTGCT
>CAZXBY010000025.1:0-9278 GCA_964639055.1 Candidatus Woesearchaeota archaeon | reverse complement strand
ACATTAGAGAATAACTAATTTTCGGTTTTAGATTTTGGAACTTAGGACAGAGCCCATTAATCGTTATTTCTTCAGTTCCATTTTTAAGAATAAATCCTCCTTTATTCATTGACTCAAGAACTCTAGAACTTGCACTTTCCCCACCAAATCCAATATAAACACACCCTGCTTTCGCCATTTGATCAACTCTTTTTTCTTTTTCAAAAAGAACTGTTCCATCACTAGAAACTTCTATTATATCTGCGGCTTCATCAAGTCTCATATGAGTTCCCCATCGAACACCCAACGATTTAATAAGTGGAACAAGGTCACTAATTCTTTTACGACTAATTCCGAAATTATCATCAATCATACCAATAAAGTCCACACCATATCTTTCTTTATGAAATATCATCTGTTTTGCGACATTCTCTGCAGATCTAAACTGGTATCTCCTTCCTCCATTAACTCCCGTATAACAAAAATCACAACCATGTGGGCATCCACGACTAGATACAAAGTTTGTACTCCTCTCCATTGTAAATGGTGCAGCCGAGCTATTGTTAGCTGATTCTCCCCAAACAGGATTTCCTAAATAATAATCTAAAACAGAAACCCCATTAACATCTCTTTTCAAAAAATCTAAATCTGCGAAAGGGACTGCATCTAAATTTCGCGGACTCGAACCAGCATACACAAACCTATGTCTTCCTCCAATTTCGCCTATATGGTAAGGTTTTAGCTGTCCACTATTTTGTGCTTTTCTTAATCCTAATGATCTAATCATTCTTGCATCATAAGCAATCTTAACAACAACATCGTCTCCATCTCCTTGTGCAACACCATCAAGTTCAGGAATATAATTAAATAACCCAACACCTAATTCCGTAGCCAATCCTCCCCCAGATACTAAATGAGTGTCTGGAGCAAGTTCTCTAACTATTTTAGCCAACTCTTCTTGTTTTTCTAAAGTTGTTATAATTCCTGAAAGCCCAACCATATCAGGAGTTCCATGGTATTCAAAATGTCTTTTTAATAAGTCATAGGTTTCAGCATGATTTAGGTATCTTCCATTTGTTAACCCCCTTCTGCTAGCAATTTCATCTTTAACTCTATATCCATTCAAATCAACAACGCTGGCATTGACCCCATAATTATCTCTTAAATTAGTCGCTAATAAAAGGGGGCCTTCCGGAAAATTTGTTGAAGCAGCCGTTTCTCTTATAGGACAATTAATCATCACAATATTAGTTCCATCTAAATCATTATGGCCAATATTTTTAATGACTTCCGATGGGTGAATTTTAGCCATAAGATTGTTGTCCATATATTCTCCTTAGACCTTTTTTGCTAGTCTCTCTACTAATAGCTTCCTTAGTCTTAATATCTGTTTTATCTATCATATTCTTATGAATTATTTAATTTAGTTGTAAATGGTATTATTAATTCATCAGTCACATATATCACATACAAAATGTCCTGGAGGTTTGAGTATTTAAAGTTTATCAAGGAACTTTCCATGTTTAAAGTTTTAACAAAATTTAGTAAAAGTACTTCATTGAAAATCACAAAAGATTATTCTTGAATAGAGTAAAATACCCAACAACCATTATTATAAAAAATAGATTATTTAGAGCCATTAGTTTTTTAAATCAACAGCCATTTAATTTCATACATGAATATTTTATTTATTTTTAGTATAGCAGACTATCAGTCTCCAGAGAAACCCCTGCCCAGCCCAACAGATTTGCAATTTGGAATATCCTATATCTCTTCTTTTTTGAAGTCAAAAGGACACAAAACTAAATTACTTGTTTTAACCAGAGAGACTAAACAAAAGGTTGTGGACAAATACCTAAAGGAATTTAATCCCAAATTAGTTTGTTTTACAACTGTAGCAAGCGAATATGAGTTTATTTCTAAAATTGCCAAATACATAAAATCCAATTATCCTGAAAAATATTTGTTAGTGGGAGGCCCTCACGCCACACTAAACCCCTCTAAAATAATAAAAGATTCTTTTGATGCCGTTTGTATCGGAGAAGGAGAATATCCCTCATTAGAATTGATTAAACAATTAGAAAAGAACAAACAACCAGACAAGATAGATAATTTATGGATTAAAAAGGACAATGAAATACAAAAAAATAAAACAAGAGAGTTCATTCAAGATTTAGATGCTTTACCTTTCCCAGACAGAAGAATGTGGAATGAATGGATAAATATATTTGGTGATAAACATTCAATTTTGCTAGGAAGAGGATGTCCATTCCAATGCACCTATTGCAGTAATCACGCGCTCAAAAAGACAAGTGAAGGGAAATATGTTAGATTTAGATCTGTTGATAATGTAATAAATGAATTAAAAGAGATTACTGAAGAATTTCCAGAAACAAAAGAAATTTATTTCGAAGTCGAAACAATAGGCATAAACCAAGAATTTGTGAAAGAATTATGTTCTAAATTAAAAGAATTTAATAAAAAAAATAAGAATATAGAGTATGGAGTCAATTTAAGAATAACACCAAATCTTGATTATAAAGAAATTTTTAAGTCTTTTAAAGATGCAAATTTTAAAGTTGTCAATATTGGATTAGAATCTGGTAGCCAAAAAGTTAGAGAAAAAATTTTAAAAAGATATTATTCAAACAAAGATATTTTTGACGCAGTGAAATCTGCAAAAAAACATGGATTAAAAGTACGACTTTTTGTTATGATAGGGCTTCCTGGAGAAAATTTAGAGGATTTTAAGGAAACAATTAAATGTTGTAGGATATGTCAACCGGAAAGGATTTTCTATGGAATTTTTTTCCCTTACGCCGGAACCGAACTATACTCTTATTGTGAAACAAACAAATTATTACCAAAAAATCTTAGTGGATCAATGGAAAGACGAAAAGCAGTCTTAGATACAAAGGAATTTCCTCAAAAAGAAGTCCAAAGACAATATGCTTGGTTTTATTATAACGTGTATAAAGGATACAAGCCAACCCATATTTTATTTCTTAATGTAATCATTAACATGATTAAAGGTAACTACTTAATGAATATTATTAGTAGAAGAATCTATGGCTTTTCTCCAATAAATAAATTAGTTAGACGATTAAAATCCTCTTAATCTCACAGACTCAAACTATTTTAGGATAATGAACGACTATAAAATCAATAAAGAATACAGCTTTTAATCAAGACCAAAAGTTCTAATAACTCTTTCTATTGACTTATACTCTTCTAAAAAATCCCTACCCTTATCTGTTAATGTAAAAAATTTCTTTTTTTTAATTAAAACTTCCTCTATCAGTTCTCTACTTATCGTAAGAGTGATATACTCTTTGAACATTTGGGTAGACAAGTTAGAAGAATGTAGTAATTTTGTTGGTTTAATATGTCGTTTTTCTTTTATTACTTCCAATATATCTCTTATGATCTCCAATCTTTCTCTTTTTTTAGCCATTTTTGCCTTTAGTGATTTTTGTTATAACATAAAAAAAGAAAGCAAAAAATAAAATATTTATAGAGTAAACGATTGACTGAACAGCTATATTCCAATTAATAAAATATTCCAAAGACATATTTAATGTCCACATTAATAATCCTAAAAGAATTACCACAAAATAATATTTTGAAGCTTTATTTTTTCTACCACTGGAAACAAATTTATTATAACTAATAAAACTCATAACAACAAAAAGTGCAATTTGAGAAATATACATAAATAATGCAGTATTAAAATAATAATCAAAGCAGGCTATCAAAAAAGCTACAATATAAAAAATCCCCGCCTTTGGATTAAGTAAAGAATAATAACAATTTCCTTCGTATTCCGCATGTTTCCATATAAAACTATACAATAAAAATAATCCTGCAATAATAATAAAAAACTCGAAAAAGAAAATTGTATCCCAAAAAAGTCCTAAAATATATCTTGAAAAAAAAGCTAATCCATAAAAGAAAAAAGAGTTTCTAAAGTATCTTAACCCTTGAACATCACTAAGCTTAAACAATTTATTTGTTTTAACTACAATTGTTGCACAAATAAAACAAATTAAAATAGCATAAACAAGTTTTATCATTTCTTTATTTTCTAAAACCCAATCAAATATCATAATAAACTAATGCTTTATCATTATTTAAATTTTTATGTTGCCTCCACTTCGTGCAATTAAATTAAATAAGAAATATATTTTGAAAAACTATTTATCGAAAGACAATATAAATAAAAGATTATGAAACTCCATTATTATCTTCAATTCCCAAATTATTTTTTGCCTTAACAACCAAATCACACACTTCCCTTACAGCTCCATCTCCTCCATTCTTTTTTGTAATAAAATCAGCTATTTTAATTACTTTTTCGTTTGAGTCAGCCACAGCAACACCAATTCCAGATACCTCTATACATTCAATATCATTAATATCATTCCCAATATAACAAACTTCGTTAACAGATAGCCCTCTTCTTTTTATTTCCTGGACAAACAATTCTTTTTTTTCATCAACGCCTTGTATAAAATCTATATCTAATTTTTTACATCTTGCTTCAACAATCTTATTCCTTTCTTTTGAAAGAACAAAAATAAACACACCAATCTTTTTAATAAGTTCTATACCAAGCCCATCCCCTCTATCACAAACAACCGACTCTTTACCATTTTCATCTAAAATAACTTTATTATTAGTCATGACTCCATCAAAATCACAAACCAGCATTTTTATTTTTGAAAAATCTACATCCATTTTATCTTGATTAAAGGGTATCAATATCCCTTAATTTTTCGATCGCCACTTTTTCATTCTTACATATTTTTTTTATTCCATCTCCAAAACAACTATTAATTCTTTTTAATTTTTCTATTAACTTCTTAGTATCACCAGCCTCTAGACTAACAGAATGATCAGTTCCCCACATATTCCTGTCCAAAGTAATATGTCTCTCAATAACCTTTGCTCCAAGAGCTGCAGCAGTACAGCTTGGATCAATCCCAAGTTCATGACCAGAATAACCGATGATATGGCTTGGAAATTCTTTTTTTAGTTCGGAAATAATACTTAAATTCAGTTCGTCATCATTTGCAGGGTAACTAGAATTACAATGTAATATAACTAAAGGATTTGAGTCTTCCAATAACGAAACCGCCTTTCTTGCTTGCTCCATAGTTGATCCACCTATTGACATAAAGACTGGCTTTTTAGTTTTCTTAATTCTCATTAAAAGTTCTCTATCAGTTAATTTTGCAGAAGCAATTTTGTATGCAGGTATATCAAATTTTTCTAAGAAGTCAAAACTTTCTAAATCCCATGGAGAAGCAAACCAAATTATATTTTTTTCCTTACAATACTTATCGATCTCTTTGTAATCCTCTTCATTAAATTCCACTCTCTTTTTATAATCAAGATAAGTCATCAATCCCCAAGGTGTCTGTCTCGGGACATTTTTTTGGTGTTCAGGAACACAGATGTCTGGAGTTCTTTTCTGGAACTTAATGGCATCTGCCCCAGACATTACCGCCATATCAATTAATTTTTTCACATTTTCCATTGAACCATTGTGATTTATTCCAATTTCCGCAATGAAAAAGAAGGGGCCTTTTTCTGAAATTTTCTTACCATTAATTTCAATATCTTTTCTCTCAATATTTAAGTCTTTATTTTTTTTAACTTTCCATAGAGCCTCACATACATCAAAATCAAGCTTATGATCTATATCCAGACATTCAACTTCATCTTTCATAACATATAAATGTGGGTCATCTTTCTCAAGCTTAAAATAAGAATCATTTTCCAATAAATACTTTCTGTTAAATATATGGAACGCATGAGCAGTTTCTAATAGCGGAGGGCATTTCTGCGTAGAACAAATCTTTGGGTCGGTATAATTAACACCCTTTTTTGTCTCAGAATTCCAGTACCAATTATATTTTACTATTACAGAAGTCATGGATTTGAAGTTAGGCTGATTTCTAATAAATTCTCTTGCCGCTTCTCGAAGAGTTTCTGCAGTCAAAAAAGGTAAACAGCCATTTACCCACATAATATAATCTGCATCAATATCTTCGAGAAAATGAAGTTCCTGGGACCTCGGACGTAATCCAGTCACTGATTCATCACTCCTTTCTATAATTGGAACGTTGGTTTTTTCAGTCATATCCCAAAGGATTTTATCATTTTTGTTTAGTGCCATACCAACTCCACTAAAAAGATCATCTCCAACTAATTCTTCAAATTTTTTAAGTTGGATCTCATGTAAAGAAGTATCATCAAAAGGTCTCACCATTTTTTTCTTTAATCTTGTACTTCCTTCTCTGGCAGTACCCAGTAAGAATAACTTCATATTTTTAACCAGCTTATTTTTTTTATTTTCATATTATTAAATCGCCTTATATTTCTAGATACTACAAAGAGTATTTAAAGAAAATGAAGTTATCATACATTTTTTATTAGAAATTTTTTCATTTCAAGAGATATAGCAAGTTATCTCACCAGCTCAACACTCTCTCTCAGATAAAATAAAGCAATAAAACTTCTCATTACTTTCTTCCTTGTATACTTAAAGTCTGTAACAAGCCTATACAGCCATTCTATTCCAATAGCCCTAACAAATGCAGGTGCTTCTTTTTTCTTGCCAATCAAAAAGTCAAGAGCAGCTCCAATATTAAAATAATCCGTTTTATAGCCTTTAAACAATTCGTTCGCAAGAAATTCCTGTTTCGGAGAGCCGACACAAATCCAAACAAAATCAAACTTATCTTGTTCTAATCTGTTAATAATTATTTTTATCTCTTTCTTAGGGAACCTTAAATTTTTAATATAAGGAGGATTGTATGAAACAATATTTTTTCTACTTATACCAGTTTTTTCGGAAAGATTATTAACACTAATATCACCGATAAAAAAATGTTTTTTAAACTTAGCCTCTTTAGATATTAAAAATCTTTTTGTGAAGCTTGGCCCTCTTTGTTGCCGAATATTGAGATATCTAGCTATGTTTTTCCCATCAGGAAAAGAAACATTATTTTCGTTAGAAACAATTTTTTGATAGTTATCATCGTTATTGATCCACCATACATTATGCAAATTAAAAAAGTTAAAGATTTTATTTTCTCCAACATAAAATTCGGGCCTTTTACTTTCAAAATAAATTTTCATTATATACTTTTTTGTGACAATTTAAGTTTATATTATTTATGAAGAAATTAGATGAAATCAATGGTCATATTGTCCCCATCTCCATCAATTGCATTCTCATAAATTTGATTATGAGGCTGATAAGTACACCTTGGACAAGATTTTACGTTAATATCATCAAACATTTTCCAGTGTTTCGAACTTCCCCAGAAATTTTCAACATCATCCGGTGTTGTCAAATCTTCTAATGTTAATCTATCATCCCCTCTACGATCACAACAGAGACCAAAATTAAACCCTTCTGCTCCTTTTGTTGTTGGCGGCATAAAAACTCCAGTCATAAAAACCGCATGACAGCGCTTAAACATATTTGATTTACCGAAATTTCCATCAAATTTGTGCGTTACTCCAAATACCCTAAATGTGTCATCCTCAAGTTCTCTTGCTTTTGCAATTTGTTCTTTGAAAAG
This sequence comes from Candidatus Woesearchaeota archaeon, assembly GCA_964639055.1. Taxonomy (GTDB): domain Archaea; phylum Nanobdellota; class Nanobdellia; order Pacearchaeales; family GW2011-AR1; genus JAGVXH01. The sequence goes on along the minus strand of CAZXBY010000025.1, from coordinate 1,704 downwards.
GTCTAATTTTTCATCACTAAATCCATCTATCTTTGCAATACCTTCCCCGACCTTGTCCCACGAAAGACCAAAAGGTCTAACATGGAGACTCCTGCATCCAATTTCTTTTGCTAATACTGCCGCATCATAAACTTCGTGAACATTACCAGGATGTAACAAATATTTGTAACTAACTCCATGCCCCTGCCCAGGCAAACCCAATCTCGAATCACTTTTTTCCGAAGAATAACTAATCAGAGCTTGAATACCATCAATTGCACGAGTAAATTCTCCGGGCCTACATCCTTTTAATTTTTGATTTGTTTCTTCAGTTGCACAGTCCATGCTTACCCCAACCCAATCACAATAAATGAGGGAATCTAAATGCCTATCAATATTCACACCGTTAGTAACAACTCCACTTTTAATTTCGTTATGATGCAATTTTTCAATAAATTTTCCCACATATGGATGCAACAAAGGTTCACCACCGCCAGCAATACATACAGCATGAACAGGGAACTCAGGGTAACCCATATTTTCTCCCCATTTGGGCAAAAAGTCTGCAATCTCGTCAAGTGAGTTATTTGAAATCATTCCCTTATTCTTGCCCAACACATAATCAGCATTACACCAAACACATTTGTAATTACACGCATTAATAGGGTCCACCGTAACCAAAGCCGGAGCCGGGATATCCTCTCCCCTCTGGATCTTTTGCCATCTGTGATAATGAGCAAAAAGTTTATCCGAATTAAACGGGTTATATTTATCTGTCCATTCTTTAACATCTGCCATTTTAGACTTAAAAAGAAAGTTTTACTTTATAAAATATAGGGAGATAAAATATATAGAGAAAGTACCAAGAAGAGTTACATAAACACTTAAATAATAATTTCTCTTAACCAAAACATGATATATGAGTTCATTCTATCCAACAAAGAGATACTCAAAATAGTTTATACACTAATCATATGTTTCATATGTGCAATTATTGTGCTAAAAACTGACAGATTATTCAAATTAAGTAATCATCAAGGAATAAGATATTTTCGAAATGCTTTCTTCTTTTACGGTTCCGCTTTTTTTGTAAGATTTATCCTGGGGGGATTATCGGACCCAATCCCTCACTATGAAGAATTGTATTTCACGAGTATTAAATTAATCTTCGAATTCTCAATAATAATGGCTGGTTTCTTTTTATTTTATAGCCTAATCTGGAAACAAGTAGAAAAAAAGACTAAACATAATTCGCTTCTAAACTTTAATATCGGTGTTTTATATTTAGTATCAATTATTATTACACTATTAGATTTTTCATTAAACACGGACCTATTTATGTACACTTCTCAAATAATATTATTTGCAATTATGAGTGTAATCTCTTACAAAAATTATATTAAAGGTGAAAAGCAACACAAATTCCTAAAATTTTATTTTATTGTAATGATTATAGGGCTTATAACTTGGGTTTTGAACACTGCTTTATTCTACTATTTTGACTGGAATAAGGTTGTACAAATGCAAGCATACGGTTTAAATATAATTTTCTTTTTAGTTTTTCTTTACGGAATAATAAAAATTACAAAAACAAAAAATGGCTAAAAAAAGAGAGAGGCTTAAAATAATTAAAGATATATTAGGCTCAATAATGAAGAGTAGAAGAATTAAGCCCACAAGGCTATTATACGCATCAAACTTATCACCTCAAATGTTTAAAGATTA
>CAZXBY010000024.1:0-9739 GCA_964639055.1 Candidatus Woesearchaeota archaeon | reverse complement strand
CGTCAAATACTTCACCTTTCATTTTTGGGTCTCCCTTTCTAACTGATACTTTTACCCAATCGGCAACTTTTGCATAATTTTGTCTTCCTTTCTTTGATTTTCCTCTTTTTACTGATACTAATCTTACTATTCTTGCTCCACTATTATCACATGCTTCTAATATGCTTCCTATATTAAGAGCCCTTGTAGGTTTTGCACTTACTGCTTTCATTTTTTTATTCCTCTTATCAATTTATTTGCTACAAAATGAATTGTCTTACTTATTGGCCTTGTTTCAGAAATTTCTATCAAATCTCCAACTTCAATTTCATGTTTTAAACAATCGGGTAATCTTGCATGAAGTTTTGTTTTTCTTTTCTCATATCTTTCATATTTTTTTACTTTAAGCATTCTTTCAAATTGAATTGTGACTCTTCCTGGTAATTTTTTTATAACTATTCCTTCAAATGTTCTTCCCCTAAGTTTAAGACTTTTTTTACCGTGAAAAGGGCAAAATTTGTCACTACATTCAACTTTTATAGCTTCGCTAGTACCCTTACTGACACTATCGTTCCCTGAGCGAGACTCAGGAGAGAGGGCATCTTTTTCTTGCTTTGTTTTGTTTGTTTTTTCCATTTTATTCTTTAATTCCTTCGGGACTAAATCCCAACTCAATCAATATTGGTCGTATAAATCTCTTATGATCTCCTTGAAGTTCAATTGTATTGTTTTTGAATGTTCCTCCGCAGGCTCTTTTCGCTTTAAGAGATTTTGCTATTGATTTTACGTTAACACCGTCATCAAACCCTGAGACTAGTGTAGATATTTTTCCAAAGCGCCGTTTTTCAGTTTTTATTTCTATTTCTTGTTGTGTTTTTGCTATTTCGGAGCATACACAGGCCTGAATTGGCAATCCGCATTTTGGGCATATATCCACTTTATTTTTTATCTCCTTGTTTAATTTGTTGATTCTTGAACGTTAATAACCGTGCGATTTCCTTTTTAATGCTTTTCTTTTTTTGTGGCTGTTTTAATATTTCTACTTTTAATTCTTGTATTTTCTTCTCGATTTCTTTTAAGTTTGTTATTTGTTTTTTTGCCATTTTTATTTTTTAGTTTTAGTTTTTTTCTTGATTTTTTTAATTGTTTCTTCTACTTCTTCTACCGTTGAAGCATTTCTTTTTATTTCATTTAGCATTTCCTCGTCTATTACAACTTTGTCATGTATTTGAACATCAGGGGCTAGAACAGAAACTTTTATTCCGACAATTCCTTTCTTGGTGTTTGCAATACTTTCTGCTCTGTCTACTGCATTTGCAGGTTCTCCTGTTTTTTTAAGATAACCAAAATTAAATCTCCAAACTTTTGCTCTGTCTGAAGGTAATTTTCCCGATATTCTTAATTCTGCACCTAATGCACCAGATGACTTTATTCTTGATAGTGATCTATAACTTGCGGCTTTGTATTTCATTGAGCCAAATCTCTCAAGTGTTAAAGCAATATCATCGGCAATTAGCTGTGCATCAAATTCAGGGTGTTTAATCTCTTCAATATCAACATGAGGATTTTCCATTTTGTATCGTTTTTTTAATACTTCTGTTAATTCAGCTATTCTTTCTCCTTTCTTTCCAATAATTAATCCTGGCCTGTGAGTTGATACTACTATTTTCTCTCCCACTGGGGTGTATTCTATTCTAACTTTGGAAATTTTTCCTTTTCCAAACATTCTTTTCACAAATTGTTTTATGTTATATTCTTCCTTTTTTACATTTACAAATTCTTTTTCTTCCATTTTATTTTTTATTTTTTTTGATTAGTTTAATTTTGTCTTGAGCTTCAAAATGAACATGTGCTCTTTTTGCTTTTTTCCCGCCTTTTTTGAATGGTGCAGAAGCTTGATTGGCCATTGCTATTGTTATTACTGGTTCTTCAATACCATTTACTATTGAATTTGCTTTTAATTGTTTTAAAACATCGATTATTGCATTTGATGCATTCTTTGGAAATCTTGCACCCGATATTCCTTTTCCCTTTTGATGAGCTACTTCTAAGCCTGTCATTTTTACTGGCTGTTTTCCTTTGACAACATTTTCTAATAATTCTATTGCTTGAGGTATTGTTTTTCTTTTTATCATTTTACAAATAAACTTTGAGTGTTTTAGTGATATTTTAAGAGAATAAGCATTTACTATTGCCTTATCTTTTACTTTTAAAATTTCTGGTTTTGCTTTTGTCTTTTTTTCGGAATTTTCTGTTGAATCTTTTGTTGATTTTTCTGTATTTTTATCATCTTTTTCTGGAATCTCCACTGACTTTGATTCTTTTTCTTCTTTTATTTTTGAAGTCTCCATCGGCTTTGATTCTTTTTTTTCTTCCTTAGTAGATACAGCTACACTTTTTGGTGCTTTTACGTTTGATTTTTCTTTCTTTGTTTCTGAAGTCTCCACTGATTCTGATTCTTCGTTTTTTGTTATTGTTTTTATTTTTTCTACCATGTTTATTTCTTTTTAATTCCTATTCCTGTTTTTGTGTGTTTAGCAATTTTCCTTGTTAATGAGAATTCTCCTAATCTATGTCCTAACATTTCATCGGTAATTAATACCTTAAGAAATTCTTTACCATTATATACTTGAATTGTTTTTTCAATCATTTTAGGGACAATTACCAAACTTCTATCATGAGTTTTTATTGGTTTATTTTGTGCTGCTCTTTTTTCGCATTTTTGTACAAATCTTTCTACAACATCGCCATTTCGAAGAATTGTTCGTCTTGCTCGTGATTTTAATAATTTTGCAAATTCTCTTGTATCCATTTTCTTTAATTCTTCTAATTCTATTCCTCTATAAAATCTTTCTTTACTTTTTTGTGCTAATTCTTCTGCCATTTTTATCGTTTTTTCCTCCCTGTTCTTCTTGGGCTTAAGTGTCCTACTTTTTTACCTGGCGAAGCGTTTCTCTTAACAATCTTACTTTTAACTCTCTTTCCTCGACCTGAACCGAATGGATGATCAATTGCATTCATTGCCACTGCTGAAGTTCTTGGCCATAATTTTGATTTTGATTTCATAATAAAATATTGTTTTCCTGCTTTCATTATTGGTTTAGATAACTTCCCGTCGCCTGCAGCAACTCCAATTGTTGCGCGACATGAAACATCTAATTTTTTTTCTTTTTTTGAGGGAAATAATATTGTTACTATATTTCCATTCTTATTCATAATGGTTCCGGAATTACCACCTGTCCTTATAAATTTCCCGCCATCTTTTGGCCTATGCTCTAAGTTAAAAATGGATGTTCCATTTTTTAAATCTCCCAAACAAGCAATATCACCTGGCTTATTACCACCAATTTTTATTGTTTGTCCGACATATAATAGATTAGTCGCAAAATTATAAAATTTGTCTCCTTCTTTGTTTATTAATTTTGCTAATGGTACTGAATGTCCGGGTGATGATATTAATTTTAGGACTTGATATTCTCCATTTAAATCCTTTAAATATCCTGGTTTTGCTTCTATAGAAGCCTTTTGTCTTACTCGGTATGTTGAGCCTCCTCTTCCTCGTCTTTGCTGAATTATTCTTTTACCCATTTTACATTAGTCCTAATTTAGTTGCAATGTCAATTGCAGGATTTTTATTATTTAGTTTTACATAAGCATATTTTTTATTTTTGTGGATGTATGTTCTTACTTTATCTACTTTTACATTGAATAATTCTTCTATTTCTTTTTTAATCTCTGGTTTATTTATTGCTCTGTCTACCACAAAAACTAAACAATTATCTGTTTCAATTTGTTTTACTATTTTTTCTGTTGCTTTTACTTTTTCTAAAATTAATGTTTTCATTTGAATCTTTCTCCAATTTCTTTAATTGCTTTTTCTGTATAACATGTAAATCTTCCTGGTTCTCCATTTGGAGATAAGTCTGACACTTTGAGTTCATCAACTTTAACTACATTGATTCCTTTTCTTTTCATCTCTTCTTTTGAGCTGATTACAAAAAGTAATCCTGCGTTGCTTTTGTATTTTCGTCCTCTTGCTTTTCCTTTACCGGCACGAATTGCTTTTTTCTTTAATATCTTTTCATAGGCGTCTTGAAAAATGATTTTCATTGTATTTAAGAAATCTTTTGTTTTTATTGATAAAATTTCTTCAGAGAATATAAATCCAGATTCTGATTTTATGCCATATTTCTTTTCTAAAAAATTGATATCAACTGTTCCTGCAAATGCAGAATTAAATGCTATTAGTAATTCTTTTTTGTTTGTTTTCTTAAACACATTTTTTTCACTTCGTGGTGCGTGTGGTTTTCGTCCGCCTCTAGCACTTGAGACAGTTGCTCCAACCCAGTTAAAAGATGAACCATTTCGTGACATAATTTTTCTTGGCACTCTTGAAATTCCTTTTCCATAGGTACCTTTCCAATCGTGTCTTTTCTTTTTGGAAATTCCTGAGGCAGAATATTGAGAACCAGCGCCTTCCATTGCACCATATGGCTGTGTGCTAATTAATTTTTGAGTTTCGAATACTTTTGACAATATATCTTCTCGTACTCTGTTTGAGAAATTTTTAGGTAAGTCTACTAAGCCTTTCTCTTTACCTGTTTTGTCAAATAATTTTGCCTTCATCTTAACTCGATAACCTCGAATGATTTTTTAGCTTGAGTTCTGGTAGGTCTTTGAGATGTTGTCATTACTATTCCCCTTTTCTTAGAACCTGGAACAGAACCTCTAATTACAATATAATCTGTTTTTATGTTTCCGTATCTATGAAATCCACTTTTTGGGTTGATATTATTTTCTGATATTTTTCCTACTTGAAGAATTAAGTTGTTATATGCAACTCTACTATGATATCCTGTTTGTCCAGCTTGCGGTGCTCTAAATGTAACTCTTCGTAAACCAAATGAAGAAAGTGAACCTGGTCTTCGTCTTCCTTTTTCTGATTTGTGATCTTTTAATGCTACTCCGAATCTTTTCATTGGACCTTGTGTACCATATCCTTTTGTTACTGCATGAATATCGACTAGTCCTGAAGAGAATACCTCTGTGACTGAGATAGGTTTTCCTATTTTTTCCTTAATAAAATTTAATTTGTCTTCATTTGAACCTGATAAAGCAATTTCTAACATATCTGGTTTCTTTTTTCCAATATCTGTTGCCTTGATATCTGTATAAACAATTACTCTAACGTCATCAAATTCTTCTTCAGTTGATAAGTATTTTGCGACTTTAGGCATTTTTACCTTTTTCTTTAAGTCTTTGTCATTTGTTACTACAATATCTTTTTTTACTTTATTGTCTTTGTAGAATCTGACTGAGTATATTTTTAGTGATGGGCATTCAACAACTGTTGCAGGAATTATTATTTTTTTTCCCTTTGTCATTGAATCAGGAGTATTATCTTTTGCGTATGCTGAAATCATTCCAATTTTGTAACCTACGAAACCTAAAAGACTTGTTCCTTCTTTAGAATGTGGTTTCCAGTTTACACTAGGTATTATTTTTTTTGCTCTTACCCTAGGGTAAAATTGTAAACTTCCCTTTCTACTTCTATTATTATTTGTCATTTTTTATATTCCCAACTATTCTGCTAAAAAGCAAAACAGTATTTCATGCGATAAAATTAGCACATTTCATCGTTATGATATGACTTCAACCATAGTCAAAATTACCTAGCCCAAACATTCAAGTTTTGAGCCGCTTCTACATAGTATTGAATAAAAAATGGGTTTATAAGTGTTTGTGCTTTGATACAAACACCGAAGCCACAGAACAAATTCTTTGCGTTAAAGATTAGGATGCGGTATAAGTATTAATAATGTCTTGAGCAATCAATCCATCTGTGATTAGCCTTGCAGTCTTTTGCTTTATTGTTGAAAAGTATGGTTTTGCAGTAAAGTGTTTGACTAAAATATTACAATTTCCTTCAATGTTAGTCTCATAAATTCCATTTTCTAAAAGAACCCCTGACCTAACTAACCCTTTTGCTTCTTTTATATCGGAATCACTTTCTATTTCAATCGCTTCTATTGGACTATGTGAAAGCGTTGATGCAGTAGTCCTGTGGCTACCATCAAGCATAAAATATTTAGATTTTGGATTATTCCGTAAGAATTTTTTTAATCTCTCTTTGAGAGCCAAACTAAAACAAGGAATTACGATATCCTTATGAATTACAGGGATAAGAGGTATTTTATCATCACGAGCTTGGTATCTTCGAAAGTAACTTTCCATTATGGCTGGATGACGAATAGGATAATCATTCAAAGTAATTACTTGTTCTGGATTAAGTTTTTTTGTTTCCATATCCTCACAAGATGCAAGATATTTATAATACTAATGTTAAAAAAAATATGAAAAAATTTACTCTTTTATTAAATCTATTTCTATTGCAGAAACGCTAACGTCTTTTCCTTCTTTGTTTTCAAAGCTCTCAGAAGCTATTCTTATGTCACTTACTTTTACTTTTTGTTCTTTTAAAAATTTTCGTCTAGATACTTCTGCGACATCAACGGCTTTTGATATAAATTTTCCACGTGCTAAGACTGTTACTTTTTTGGCTTCTTTTGTTGTAAATTGTATAACTACAGCAGTAATGTAATTCATAAAGGGCTTACCACCTATTAAAACAGAACTATCGAGATTATTTTGTAGTTTTTCCATCTTCTTCGTTGTCAATTATAGTCTTTGTGTTTCTTTTTAGTCGAGCTATGTAACCAGCAATTTTGTTTCTCATTCGTTTACTTGGAAGAGTATAACCTAGGGATTTTTTATTTTCTTCAAATGTTTTTCCAAAAGAATCTCCTGATTGAGCTAATAGCTGTCTTGATGTTCTTTTGATTAATGTTGTTTTGATTCTTCCCATGATATGATGACCGGAAATGTATTTAAAAGTCTTTGGATTGTGAAGTGTTATATTGCTTGAACTTTTATAAGATTGCTATATTGTTCTAGTATTATTATAGATTTCTTGGCGACTTTTCCCTTATGGAGGAGATAACATGGCATTTTGTGCTCGCTGGATTTTTGGTGGGCGACTATTATGTCTTGGTCATTTATTGTCTTTTTATTTCGAGCTATGAGTAAATATTTTATTTTCCCTAAATCTGAATTTATTTGTATAATTCCTATAAATTCATTTCGGCTTTCTTCAATTTCTTCAACAAGATTAATATGTTTTTTTTCTAAAAAAGATTTTACTTCATTTGCAAATGGGGTAGTTTCTTTAGTGTTATCTAAAGAATTGACTCTTTCTTTTGGTTTGTTGAATGGTGACTCAAAAGATGGCTTGACGAATAATGTCTTTGATTCTATTCTGTTTGATTTTTCTTTGTCTCCGCTGTTATTTGTATCTTTTGACAATTCTTGGCTTTTTTTGAATTGTGGCTCGGGTATAGAACTTAAAGTTAAATCTGGTTGCTTTTCTTGAGATAATTTATATTGTGATTCTGAGGTCGGCTCTAAAACTTTTTTGAGAAGTGATTCTTTGTATGTTGATGCTGGGGATGACTTAGAATCCGTTGAATGTTTTGGTTCTTGACTTAACTGTGATTCTTTTGATTCTTCTTTTTTTGGGATTTCTTGTTTTTTATTTTCTGATTTTTCCGACAATAGATTTAATATTTCTTCTTTTGGAGTAAAATTATATCGCCACATTATTTTTTCTTGATATCTGAATGGTGTTGCGAAATCCTTTATGCCTCTTAGAGCTACTCTAATAGCAGGCTCTTGGTCTTCATCTATTAGGTATTTCTCTTGTTTTAATGACATGTAAGCCTGCTTTTCTACTCCTTTAAAGTATTCTTCGGCGAAAGACTCTAGTTTTTCGTCTTGGCCTTCTATGAGATATAATTGAGACGCACCAACTTTCATTTTGCTCATTTTTAATTTATGATTTGATATTAATTCTGATAATATTGCTGAAGCAAATACTGGCTCCATTTTTATTGCTTTTGCAACTTTTATTGGAAGACTAGGGCCATTTTCTTGAATATGTTTTATTATATTTTTTTTGATTTCATCTACATTTATCATTATAATTATATCTTAAGGAGAGTTATAAATATTCTTGTAATTGCTTATTCTTGAAACTTCTGTTTTAAAAATATTTTAAAAACTATCTAGCCGCATCTGCTTGTTTTTCAATCTCGTTCTTTTTGGATACTGCATAAGACTCGTTAGAATTTTCTGCGGCAAGCATAATTTCTTTTGCAAGAGATTCAGTCATTGTTGCTTTTTTATTGAATGCTTTGTCATATGATCCATTTACTATGAATCGTAATACAAGATTTAATCTTCTTCTTGGGGAGACGTCAACAGCTTGAGGATATTTTGCTCCACCATATTCTATTGCTGTAATTTCGTCTCGTGGTGCAGCATTTTCAAGTGCTCGTATGAAAACTTTTAATGGATTTTCTTTTGTTTTTTCTTCAATAATTTTGAATGCCTCAATTACCATTTTTGTGCATCGTCCTTGTTTTCCGGTAATCCAAGATGTAATAATTCTATGTTTCTTTCCTCTAGATCCGGGAACTTGCATTAAATTTATTAATCTTTCTACAACATGAACTTTTGTTTTTGCTGGGTCCCATTTTATTCTTCCATGAGATTTTAACATTAATTTTGGACTTAAATTTATTGCCTTTTTTAATCCTGGATCTTCAACTCTTACTTCTGTTGCATCGAATAAACCAAAAACTTTCATTTGTGACATTATCTTCTACCCTTCTCGATCTTTCCTTGCCATAATCGCTCAAGTGGTTGATCGTTTACTTTAATTAATTGGAATCTTACTCCTGATAAATCTCCTTTTGTTCTTCCTTGTTTTCCGCCTATCCTTTCAATAATAACTTCGTCGTGCTCATCAATAAACTTCTGAGCTAAATTTCCTGGAATGAAAGCTGTTACTTCTTTTCCTGATTTTATTAATTGAACTCTACAACATTTTCTCATTGCTGAGTTTGGCTGCTTTGCTTCTTTTTGTATTTTTTTTGTCACTATCCCTTTTGCTTGAGCACTACGTCCTAACGGATCAAACTTAAGTGAGATTCCTAGTCTTTTCTTTTTATCTGGAAGCCTGTTGTCTCTAAACTTTTTTCTTCTCTTTATCAATTTTCTTGCATTCATTAATCCCATTGTTTTTTAAAATACTTTTTAAGGTATAAATATGGTGAATAATTGCTTTAAAAATCTTTCTTAAAAAGATCTTTAAATAATTTTCAACTCGTTTATATTAAAGCTATTTTTTAATATTGCAATAAGTTCTTTTTCTCGATTTCTATGCCTACCAATAAGCGAGGCTTTATTCATTCTATTAGTATTTATTTCAATTTTATTATCTGTAATTTCAATTTTATTGACTTCTATAGGATTTATTAAATTTATAATAAATTGCTCTATCCCCTTTGTATCATCTTCTTTTGGCATTGCAATAATTTTAATTTTTTTTCGTAAAATTTGATTAAGTTTACGAACATTTGAGGCGTCTTTTCCAATCGCTTGAGAGACTTTAGATTTTGGTACACCAAAAACAAGAAAATTGTTATATGTAAAAAAATGTTTTGTTTGAATATGAGATATTTTGGAAAATAAATTTAAATGTCGCATTGACTGCATATCGATTATCTTTGCCATCTTATTTCTTAATAGAAAAAACTTCCGAAATGAAATCTAAATTTAAATTTTTTGACATTTCAGCTTTGGACTTTAAAACAATAAATTCTATTTTTACATCTTCAAGTTTTTGGACGGTTTCTTCTCT